>CAZFSX010000096.1:8618-8987 GCA_964522115.1 uncultured Pseudobdellovibrionaceae bacterium
GGAGCCTGATCAAGGTCACGAGGAATAAACCGGCGTTCTTCAACACCTAAATCATACCAAAAAGAGGGAATCCTTTTTAAGTCAGAACTCTTGATAGGAAAATCCCGTGGTTCTTCTTCCAGGGATGAAATGTTTTCAATATTTATATAGCCTTTTAATGGTTGGTAATCATCACGATCAACACGATCTGTAAAAATATTCAGTTTTCCATTCACCAAATCCACAGGAGAATCATTGGACGCCATCCCAACAAAAGTATCAGGATATTTTCTCCGCCCAGTCCCCTTGATGGCAAACCACTGAGGATCCGCCGTGGGCGTTAAATAAATCATGCGCCACTTATCTAAATCATAAATGATGCGTGCATTT
>CAZFSX010000097.1:0-600 GCA_964522115.1 uncultured Pseudobdellovibrionaceae bacterium
TAGACAACGTTGTATCGTAGTGTCGATCCAAAGCAAAGAAGTAACCTTGTTCGATTGTAATTCCATCTTGTGGAGAATGTTCAAAACGGGGTGTTAATAAACCTGATTCTCGATCTGTTTTTAAGGGAACATCGATGTAAGGAAGCCAAACAACAGGAATGCCGCCAATCAAAAGAAAAGAGTTAGAAAGATAAGCTCGGCCTCCAAGTTCGGCCCGAATTTTTTTACCACGAAAACTCCAAGACTCTGGGCAGGTCGTGCATGTCGTGTATTTTCCATTTTCGGCAAGGTAATCCACATTTCCAATTTTTTCGATGTAACTGCCTTCGAACATGACATTTCCACTTTGCACATAGCCATCATAAATGGTTCCTGTTTCCGATTCTGTATCAAATAAAATACGTTGCCCATGGATTGTTGCTGTGGGGGTGGTCAAGATGACGTTTCCTCGGGCATCTACTTGATGGGATTGAAGATCCATGTGCAGTTCATGGCAGCTGAGGTGATTTTTTCCAAAAATAATTTGAACATGTCCAGTTAAAATCACCTGATTGTGTTCGCTGTCACGAACCAATTCATCCGCTTCAAGTGTGAGTCCCT
>CAZFSX010000097.1:610-8873 GCA_964522115.1 uncultured Pseudobdellovibrionaceae bacterium
TACTGGTGTTCGCAATTTTATTGTCTTGAGCCTGAACGGCTATTTGAAAGCAAAAAGCAATTAAAATAAGAATGGAACTTAAAAAGTGAACCGGTACTGATCTCAATGAAATTCCCCACGTGGTGCGAACCCACGTGGGGTTCGATTATTTTGTTTTCATCGTGAAGACACCATCCCAATCTTCTGGTGGTGGGTCGCTTAAGTAATCTTGGCAACGTTCCACATAAAGTTTTGAAACAGGGTCTTCGTTGCGAACAGACAGGGCTTTTTGAAACTCATCGGAAGCTTCCTGGAATTTTTTCTCATGGTAAAGATTGAAACCAGCTTGAAAGTGTTGAAGAAATTTCTCAGTCTCTTCTGACGGCTTTCCTTCCCCCATCAATTCGTATATCCGAACGGGTTTATTCTTACCTTTCACCTTCACCCAGTCAATCTCTCGTGCAGTGAATGAATCTTGGACGTCAGCATAAGTAAACTCAGAAATAATGATGCGAGTGCCGTATTCTTTGTTGATCCCTTCCAGTCGGGATCCTAAATTGACGGCATCTCCCATGACAGTGTAGTTGCGCACAATATCAGAACCCATATTTCCCACACTCATTTCCGAGGTGTTGATCCCAATTCCAATATCGATATTCGGCATCCCTCGCTCCTTGAAGGAGGCTTGAAGTTCTTTCAATTTCTCAAGACTTTGCAGAGCACAGCGGCAGGCATATTTCGCATGATCGGGGTAAGCGATGGGGGCTCCAAAGAAGGCCATCACAGCATCACCCATGTACTTATCTAATGTTCCTTTGTTTTGAAAGACGATTTCAGTCATCGGAGTCAGGTATTCATTCAAAACTTGAGATAAAACTTGTGGATCTAACTTTTCTGAAATGGTTGTAAAACCACGTACATCAGAAAAAAAGACACTCATACGTTGCTTCCGACCACCAAGCTCGATATTGGCAGGATCTTCTAAAATTTCATCCACGATGGCTGGAGAAACGTATTTTGAAAATGTGGCTCTTAAATGTTGTTTTTTTCTTTCTTCCGTGAAGTACTTATAAAGAGTCAAAAATAGATACAGAAAGAAAACTAAGATCGCTGGTAGTGCTGTCGTTGCCACATAGCCATTTTTAAAAAGCACAAAACGGTCGAAGCTATAGATTCCAATGCCAGCTAAAGCCGTTGCAAAAAAAGCCCACAAAGAACTTAAAAATGTAATCAGGCCAGAAAACAAAAGGCCAAAAAGTGCCAAAAATATCAACATGACTTTTTCTTCATGTGGATGAACTTGAATAAAATCACGGGTTAGAAGATTGTCAAGTGTCGTTAAATGAGTTTCCGGTCCTGGTGTGTTATTTTCAAAGGGTGTCACGCGAAGGTCATATATTCCGATGGCAGTGGCACCAAAAATGAAAGCACGATCTTTGATAAATTCTGCTTTTTTTACTGTCAATTCTTGCTCGACATAAGTTTTCAGTTCAGGGTGATAGACTTTTTGAATAATGGTTGCATCAGGTCCGTCGGTGAAGAGTTCTTTGACTGGTAAATATGGAAATGTTTTTTGAGGTCCACGATAATTAATTTTCAATCGACCTTGACCATCCGTTGGGACAATGAACCAATCCTGATCATTTTCATTATCAACGATTTTAAACTCTTTGATGATTTTTTGCGTTTTTGTTTTTGGATCCACACCGATTTTAACTTCAGCATGTTTATTGTATCCTACAAGGTAGGTTTGAAGGGCTAAAGAAGGAATATAGCCATCACCGAAGTAATAAAATAGTGGTGATCTTCGAATTGTTCCATCATCATCAAGTTCAGCGTTGAAAAGACCTGTGTGGGTTGATGCATTTTGAATGGTGGATGTATTCGCAGTTAATCGACCAGCATGGACCACAGGATTTTTGAAGTTCTCTTTTTTAAATCTGTCTAAAGATTCTTGAAAAGGAAGATCTCGAAGTTCTTTGATTTCACTCATGATAAACTTCCAGTTATCTTCAAAATAGCTGTAAAAAGGATCTCTTTGAGGAATAAGCCATCGGCCACAGTATTCGATAATTTCTGACTCAACAGTAAAACGAACTTGGGCTTTTTCCTGATCATTTAAAAGATCAAAAGACATTTTGTTTAACTTCTGAACCATGGCATTTTTAGTGTCCTCTTCGATTTTTTCGAAGATAGGTTTAAGAACTGGAGTTAAGGTCCCTTTTCCTTGGGTCAAGGATGCAAAATAATCTTGCTCAAATAAGACACCAGGCAAAAGGGTTTCATTTTCCAGAATTTTAAATTGAGCTGTGCGTTTGTATGCTTCATTGATACAATATTCTTGGTAGGGTTCCACAGAAGAAAATGTTTCTTCATGAAATGCTCCTAGAACAATTTTTTCCTGATTTTTTTTGATGACCTCACTGAAGGCCAGGTCGGGTTGAGCATTTACTTTTTCGCTATCCAGAAGGGCTTTAGTTGTGGAATTAAGGCTGGGTAATCCTTGTTCTAGCTTTGTAATCAGTGAATACCTGGGATCAATCTGAGGCTCTGAAAAGACGATATCGAAACCGATAACACGTCCACCCCACTGCATAATTTTGTCGACAAGTTCGCCTGTTTTTTCTCGACTCCAGGGCCATCGACCCATTTGTTCCACGGAACGATCATCGATGGCAAGTAGGGCAATTTTTGTGGTGGGTTCTTGGTGGCCGCGAAGTCGAAAACGGAAATCTGTGGTTTTTGAATCAATCAAATTGATAATCTGAAATATAAAATCTTTGCTGTGTGTATTATCATTTTGATTTCGTATTTGATAATAATCTTTTGCAAAAAGAATGAAGAATGCGGTCGTTACGATTCCAATCGTAAAGGGAGATTGTATCCAAGTCAGAATTTTATTTATTTTATTTGATTTCTTTTTTTCTGCCGTCACGTGATGATCCTTTGTCGATGACGACTTTTCGGTAAGATTTTGAAAAAGTAAAGTCGAGTCCAGAATCGGTTCTTAGGTACTGTCTGGATCCACCTGGGAATTGATCCTTAGGACAAAAACTAGTCGCAAGGTCAACTTCAGTTTCTAAAAAATGAACCGATCAATGTTTCTGTGGAGGAAGTTCAATGCAGACTCAAATTCGTCAATACGGAGACATATCAATCATTAGTATCCATGGATCAATGGCGATCGATCGTGCCCAAATGTTCAGAGACGTTTGTTTGAAGCATTTGATGAATGCTCCCATTGTTTTTAATCTTGAAAAGGCCCATTTTGTCGGATCTACAGGGCTTACTCCGTTTTTTGAAACGGTGGAAAAACTGGCTCATTCAAAACCAGGATCTGTGAAATTTGTTGGAGCCAAGGTGGAGTTCCATCGCTTATTAAGCAATATGGAACTTCCTGGAGTCGAATTTCATCAATCTGAATTGGACGCATTGAAAAGCTTCAATCCTTCCATTCGTTGATTCCATATTTTCCCAATATGGATTTCAGTTCACCGGTTGCTTTTAAAGATTTGTAACCTTCGTTAAAAGATTTGATTCTTTGAAGAGATTCCGATTTTTTTGGAGAAAAGACGACAAAAATATCTGTTGGTTCATAGCAGCCGACAGATTTGATCGGGTTTGGATTTTTTTTCAGGTAATAATTCACAACGTTTTCATCTTCGATCATCAGGTCAAGACGGCCTGCTAGAAGTTTTTTGATGTTGGTTTCAACAGGATTTTCGCCTCCAGATCGTTCGATGTTAGCATTGTCTTTTGCAAAACTGTCGAAGGGTTCACTGTAAGTGTATTCAATAATGGCACCAATCTTTTTCCCAGTTAAATCTTTGTTGTCTTTGAATTGAAAAGAGGAATCATTCTTGGCGAAAAAACAATTTTTGGAACGACCAAGATGATGAGAAGGAAAGAGGAGCCCTTCATCTGATTTTCCGGCTCCAATGGCTCCATCAATTTTTCCTGTACGAGCTTCCGTTAAAGTACGTGCCCAAGATTGGGTAGAGTATTTGATAGAGATTCCTTTTTTTTGAAAAATCGATTTGGCAATTTCGACAAGATATCCAGGCTCTGTGGATTCTGCATCGCAGGTATAAGGGCACCAAAGATCGGCCCGCAGATCAAGGGCATCTCCAGCGAAAGAGGATCTTGGAATGATCCAGCTTGCCGCGAAAACAGTGACACAAAAAAACAAGTTTTTTTGAAATAAAGGTTTCATCATGAATTTTCCTCCGTGAAGTGACTAGATTTAAGTTGAGTGAATTTTGAAAAATGTTCAAGTCTTTTAACTTGTAACATAAGATATGTTAATTCTTCATTCATGGATCAAGTTCTTCAAAAGAAGTAGGATGTTTTCGCCGATAGAATAAATTGAAATAAAACAACAAGGAATTCAGCTATGAAGCTTTTCACATCAGCAACACGAGAGAAAACAATTGATTTCGCTATTTCACAAATTTTTTCTAACTTCCCAAACTTCGAAACAAATGCAGAAAGGCCTGCCTTCGGAATTTTCTATTCGACGACGGGTTACGATCAAAATTTGATTGTCAGTAAGATCGCAGAAAAAATGAAAGGCATTCCTTGGATAGGTTGCTCTGTGGAAGGCACAATCACAAAAGATCTTGGTTCCGTGGAAGCAACTCATGTAGCCTCGTTGGGACTTTTTTATTCCAGCAAAGTAAAATTTACTCCCGTGATGGCGAAGGGGCTGTCTGCAGATAGCAGTCTAGCAGCTAAGAATATTTTAGAACAAGTGAAGTCGATCAAAGACATCAAAGCCATGATTGTCCTTCCTGACGGATTAACTTGCAACAATACGGCTCTTTTACAAACACTGTCACAGGGGTTGCCTGAAGGATGTCCAGTGCTTGGTGGTTTAGCAAGTGAAAGTTTAACATTTCAAAAAACCTACCAGTATTTTCAAGGTGAAGTGATTTCGGATTCTGTTGTTGGGTTTGGTTTGAGTGGACCTGTTGAAGTCCATCATGTTGTCGCCCATGGTTGTGAGCCGATTGGTCTTGGCCATCAAGTAACAGAATCTCGTGGCCCTTGGATTGATCAAATTGATCACAGACCTGCATGGGATGTTTTCAAAGAATATCTGGATGGTAATCCACAGACTTTAACAGCCCAAGATGTAGGTCATATGTGTATTGGGGAAAAAGTGGAGCCTGTATTGAATGAATATGATCAATATATTATTCGCACAACTTTAGCCCTAGATGCATCGAAAGGTGCTATTTTTCTGCCTTGTGAAATTCCATCAGGGACTCGAATTCAAATGACAAGAAGAGATCCTGAGAAAATTAAGAAAACAGCAGGGGAAGCTGCGGACAGATTGATGTCAAAAAATAAGAGTGGAATGGATTGTGTTCTGCAGTTTGACTGCATTGGGCGCGGGAATGCTATTTTTGCTGGACGCACCAACGAGATGGCGATGCAACCAATTCATAACAAAGTTCCAGATCAAACAAATATTTTTGGTTTTCATACCTATGGAGAATTGGCTCCATTAGGGCATAAAAATCATGTTCATAATTTTTCAGTTGTCTTAGTTGGATTAAAGGAAACGAATTAGGTATAGGATCAAATGACTGGCGATGATAAAGATTTGCAGATCAAAAATCTGCAAGAACAACTTAAAAATTTAATTCGTACTGAAAGATCATTGTATCTTACACAGAACGCGTTGAATCTTCAAATTCGAAGAATTGAAGAGTTGAATTTATTTGCTGTCAGCGTTGGGTTGGTCAAAGATGTTTCTCTACTCATGCTATCATTGAGAAATTTGATGTTTCGTAGCTTTGCCTTGGATTATTTAGCTGTGTACACACCAGGGTATGATCACGAAAATGAAAATGCATTCTTGTACACATCCTTAGATCATCAGAGTCAATTTCGTGTGCCTGTGGAAGTCTTTCGAGATCATGTTGAATTTTTCAGAACACAACGAGAACCTGTTGTCTTGAAGTCAAATGAAATGCCGCAATTGGAAGACTGTCTAGGAAGACTGTCTGCTTCCATGCAGTATGACTTTGCTGCGGAAACTAAAGTTTTAATTCCTGTTTATCGGGAACGTACCCAACAACTTTCGGCTGTCATTGTTGCCGGTCGAGCAAAGTTTGAAAATACTTATATGTTCGAAAAACCTCCAATGCCCGAGGATTTACCATTTTTTAAAATTGTTCATCGTCACGTTTTCACAGCAATGGAAAATCTTTTTTACAAACAAGAGCTTGAAAACTTCAATGCGACACTTGAAAAAAGAGTGATTGAAAAAACAGACGAGTTAGTAAAAACACAGACAAACTTGTTGAATGCATCCAGAATGTCATCTCTTGTTGAAATGGCCGCAGGTGTGGCTCACGAAATTAATAATCCTTTGGCGATCATTTATGGAAATTTACAAGTAGCACAGTTGAAAATTGCAACTCCACACATTGCTGTTGAGGAGCTGAAAGACCTTTTTGCTCGGATGGAAAATTCGATCTTGCGTGTTTCAAGAATCATATCTACCTTAAGGTCTTTTGCCAGGGATGTTAGTCAAGACCCTCGAGTCCCTTCTTCTGTACTAGGATTAGTGGATCAATCTATGGATCTTTTGCGAGCGAAGTTTGAAAATGCTGGAATTCAAATTCGCATGAATATCCAAAACACCGATGAGAAAGTGAAAGTGCGAGCAGCTCAAGTGTCACAAGCCTTGATGTACCTTTTATCCAACGCTTATGAGGCAGTGAAGGATGATCATGTTCCATCGAAGTGGATTGAGGTTCGTGGAGAAAAGTTTGACAAATATTACGAACTTCGTTTTTTAGACAGTGGTCCAGGTATTTCTCAGGATATTCGATCTAAAATTTTTGATCCTTTTTTTACAACAAAAGCTGCCACAAAACAGGTAGGTATGGGCTTAAGTATAGCTTTAACTATTCTTAAAGAAAATGACGGAGAGCTTTTTTTGGACCCTGACAGCCCCGTCACATGTTTCGTTGTCCATTTGCATTTAAATAACTAGTTTGCATTTATTTAAAGACTTCCCAAAGATAGTCTTTTCCTGACATTCAGGACTTATTTCTTCCCATAAAAATGTCGATAAAGATTCATGCTAAGCAGCTTTTGGAAAGAACTCTTAAAGAAAGAAAGTGAAGTTTTCTTCTGGGAACGAATCACTTTGTTTTTCCGTTTTCAAAGACGGCTTGTCTTGTATACGGCTCTTTTTGTGATGATATTTTCATTCTGGAGTTATCAAGCAACCCAAAATCTTTGGATTCTCATTTGGTGCACGATTGCGCTGATTGTTTCAGGCTTTCGCTGGCATTGGGGACGTCGTTTTTTTCGAGATCTGAACGGCGGTCAGTTGGAAGGAAAAGAAGATTATTATGAAAAACGTTTTGTGTTAGGAACAATCGCTCAGGGGTTTCTGTGGTCTGTCGGTGGAGTTCTTGCTATCTATAATCATCTTGAAAACTTACCTTTATCGATTGTTGTTATTTCTGGTGTTGGGATTGCTGGAGCTTTCAGCTATCCAGGTCATCGATTTGTTCAAAAAACATGGGGAACAGTCGTTCTTGTTCCATTTTTGTCTTATGCTCTTTTTATGGATCCTCAATCCTATGGAATGATGGCCTTGTTTACAGTTCTTGGAATGTTCAGTGTTCAGGGGTCAGCCAAACATTATAATAATCTTGTTTTACGTCTGTATCATGAAAGAGATATGAATAAATCTTTGGTTGCTGATTTGAATGAAAATATCACTCAACTTCAGGCGACAAACAGTGAATTAAAAAATATTCGTCATCAGCAAGTCTATGCTTCGAAGTTGGCTGCATTGGGAGAAATGGCCGGAGGATTGTCCCATGAAATCAATAATCCCTTGGCAATTATTTCTTTGAAGTGCCAAGAAATGCGTTTTAAATCTTCCCGTTCTGAAGAAGTTCCTTCCACATATGTTTTAAGTTCCTTAGATTTGATTGAAAAAACATCACAGAAAATTTCAAGGATTGTGAAGAGCTTTAGAAATATTGCGAAAGAAGGCGATAAGGAAGCTTTTGTGATCAAGCCGTTGAAGGAATTGGTCGAAGAAGCCGTGGATTTGTGTCAGGTGCGTTTGTTAAATCACAATGTTGTTTTCAATTACCCCAATGTTTTGGATCAAATGACGATCGAGTGTCGACCTGCGCAGATCTTACAAGTGATTCTTGGTATGATATCGAATTCCTTTGATGCAATCAAAGAACATGATAAACGTTGGATCAGTTTTGGAGTGGAAAATTTTGCCGAGATGGTTGCT
>CAZFSX010000098.1:0-8791 GCA_964522115.1 uncultured Pseudobdellovibrionaceae bacterium
AAGCAATGCAGGTAAATCCATCCAAAGAAAATTCCAGATCTGGGGATATTCATCAAGAATCAGTTTTTCAAAATCTAATTCGTCAAAAAGGCGAAGAAATTTTCCAACGTATGGGCGATCAAAAAACATCGATCTTCAATAAAGATTGGTGGTACGGATCCATCATGGAATGGAGCATGAAAAATCCCCAGTTCAAAACCCAAATGTTTCGCTTTGTGGATGTTCTGCCTACTCTAGAATCAGGAAGTGAAGTGGCTCGCCATTTGAAAGAATATTTTGCCGAAGGTGGAGAAGAGCTTCCAAAGGTTTTCAATGTGGGATTGGGGCTTGGATCCTTAGCTCCGGGTTTGATGGCTTCAGCCATTCGTAAAAATGTCACCCAAATGGCCAAGATGTTCATCACTGGGGAAACTCCCGAAGAAGCCATCAGTGTTTTGAAAAAACAACGCAAAAATCAGCTGACATTCACTGTGGATATTCTGGGTGAGGCGACTTTGAGCGAAGTGGAAGCGAAGGATTATTTGCAACGCTATCTTCATTTGATGGACGAACTAGCCAACGAATCTTCGAAATGGAATGAAGACCCCATCATGGATCGCGATCATCAGGGATCGATTCCGAAGGTGAATGTCAGTGTGAAGTTGACAGCACTGGACCCCCAGGTGAATGATCGTGCCTGGGATTTGACCAAGCAGCGTTTGAAAGATCGCCTGCGTCCCTTGTTCACAAAAGCTCTGCAGAACAATCTGTTCTTAAATTTGGATATGGAACATTACGGAGTCAAACATTTGACTCTGGAAGTTTTCCAAGAAATTTTGATGGAGCCTGATTTTCGAACTTACCCCCACTTTGGTTGCGTGATTCAAGCTTACTTAAAAGACTCCTACCAAGATGTTGAGTCGATGATTCATTTTTCAAAAATGCGAGGCACACCCTTAACTGTGCGACTTGTGAAGGGCGCCTACTGGGATTCAGAAACCATCGAAGCTCAGCAAAAAGATTGGGCCATTCCTGTTTACACAGTGAAGGCCGAAACGGATGCCAACTATGAACGATGTGCAGAAGAACTTTTAAAAAATTTTCCAAGTATTCGTGTCGCTATTGCCAGCCATAATGTGCGCAGTTTAGCTTTTGCCATCACTGCGGCGGAAAAATTTCAGGTGCCCAAGTTGGGATTTGAAATTCAAATGTTGTATGGGATGGCCGAGCCCATCAAGAAAAGCATTGTGGATATGGGTTATCGGGTGCGAGAGTACGCTCCCGTCGGAGATCTTCTTCCTGGGATGGCGTACCTGGTGCGCAGGCTTTTAGAAAATACTTCGAACGAAGGATTCTTAAAAACAAAATTTGCGGATGGAGCCAGTCACGATCAACTCTTAAAGGATCCTCGTCTTTTGATTCCAGCAACCAGCGGGACAGCTGGGGTAAAAAAAGAATTAAAATTTAGCAACGAAGCTTTGTTGGATTTTGCGGTCGATCAAAATCGTCGCTATTTGCAGCAAGCCTTACAAAATTTGCAGGCGCAATTGCCGGTGACAGTCCCTGTGCATTTGGCTGGATCGGATGTGCGCACTCATCAAATCGTGGAAAGAAAAAATCCGTCACAAACTTCTCAAGTGGTGGCACAGGTTTGCATGGCTTCCGTGGATCAGGTGGATCAAGCTGTTGCCACGGCAAAAGCAACATGGACGTCATGGAAAAAAACATCGACCGAGGTGCGCGCGGGTTATTTAGAAAAATTAGCAAGTCTGATGCAAAGAGATCGATTTCAATTGATGGCCACACAAATTTTAGAAGTGGGAAAACCTTGGGCGGAAGCGGATGCCGATGTGGCCGAGGCCATTGATTTTTGTAAGTACTATGCTGTGCAAATGCGCCAATTGGGTCGAGTGCAATATTTTGGAAATATTGCAGGTGAAGAAAATGCTTACCACTACCAAGCGCGTGGCGTGACGGCTGTGATTGCTCCCTGGAATTTTCCTTTGGCCATTTTAACGGGAATGGCGACAGCAGCCGCGGTGACAGGAAATACGGTCATTATGAAGCCAGCAGAGCAATCCAGTTTGGTGGCTGCAGGTTTAATGAAGCTGATGCAAGAGGCTGGCTTCCCCGCGGGAGTGATTCAAAACTTACCAGGACTGGGTGAAACAGTGGGCGCGCGTCTTGTGGATCATCCTGATGTGCACACGATTGTGTTCACGGGGTCTAAAGCAGTGGGGCTTTCCATTTTGCAAAAGGCAGCAGTGGTTCATCCGGGCCAGCAGCATATTAAAAAAGTGATTCTGGAATTGGGTGGAAAAAATGCCATCATCGTAGATACAGATGCGGACTTGGACGAGGCCGTGGATGGAGTTGTGCATTCGGCTTTTGGGTTTTCAGGTCAGAAGTGTTCTGCCTGCAGTCGAGTGATTGTGCTTCAGGATGTGTATGATAAATTTGTCACACGATTGATGGAGGCCACGCGCAGTCTGGTGCAGGCGCCAGCGCAGGATCCGCAAGCTTGTCTTGGACCAGTGGTGGATGAAGAATCCTATCAGCGCTTGATGTCCATTGTGCAAGCAGGGAATCAGGGATCGATGGGATCGTCGCCGGTGAGTTGGCAGAAGGCTCAGCGTGCTTATCAGGCTTCGCAGGTGCAAGGGGGATACTTCGTTCCACCGACCATATTTACAGATGTTCAAGTGACGGATCCATTGGCTCAACAAGAGTTTTTTGGCCCCATCTTAGCTGTGATGAAAGCCAAGGATATGGATCAAGCGATTCAGATGTTGAATCAAACAGAGTACGCATTGACGGCGGGATTGTATTCTCGAAGTCCTTCGAATATTGCGAAGGCTCGTGAAGAAATCCAGTGCGGAAATCTGTACATCAATCGCGGGATCACGGGAGCCATGGTTCAACGCCAACCCTTCGGAGGTTTCAAACTTTCCGGCGTCGGCAGCAAAGCCGGTGGCCCCGATTATTTACAACAATTTATGGAACCCCGATGCATCACCGAAAATCAAATGCGCCGAGGCTTCGCTCCCAGCGCAGAAGTTTGACGGGTGTGGGAAAGAGTGTGGAGAAATTCACGCTCTTTACTTTAATATGTACTGACGAGTTTTGCCTTCAGAAATTGTGCGTAGAAAGTTTTGTAATAAATAACAAGATATTAACCCTTTGATCGTGTCGATTAAATCGAAAAAACGTATAAGTGATTTTCTGGAGTCAATCTTTGATAAAGAGAGCTTGCCTATATGGTCAAAAAAAAGCACTTCCATTTCGGAAGTGCTTTTTTTCTGATAAACTGGAAAAATCTGACCCTTTCAATTTCATCTCAAAGGCGGCAGATCAAAGGGCCGCTGGTCTGCAGTCTGCATTCCCAATCATTCCAGCCAATACAGCTAAGAATCCAATAGCGGGAATAAAATCAGGTGTATTTTTTCGATAAAAACTAACAAGCATTACGATTGCTCCGGCAATAGCAAGAACGTTAGAAAAGCCAATTCCAGAACAGGATTCGCTTTGCTTTTGCATGTAATCAGACAAGGAACTTTTCTTTTTTTCAGAGGGCTCTTGAGTGCCAGCATCATCAAAAGACACGCGCTGAAAAGCCGATCGCATATTTTCTTGGTTTTCCTGGTAAGATAGATTGGCATCATAACTTAAAACAGCACGATTTTGAACAGTATGAAAATTCTGACTGGTTGTTTTAATCAGGAAACGTTGAACAGAAGGGGTGGATTCGTGTTGTGGCAGTAACTGCACAATGTACTCCCTGGCTTTTTGCCCTTGGGATGAAAGCCCTGTTCGCACACGAAATTCTGAATTTGGGCTAAGATTTTGGTATTGTCCCAAGCTCAGGCCTGACAGATTGATTCTACTCCCTGAAGAATCAAAAACTTGAACACCTTGTTGGTTCATTTGATGGATCATCTTGTTGAGCTCTGTCGATATATGCTCCATCGAAAATGGGCTATTTGAAGAGGTAGAAGGTAAAGGACCTTGGGCACGCGCATAGGAAGAGATCGTCATAGCCACAGCGATCATGATTTTAAGAATTTTGTATTTCATTTATCCTCCTAGTTTCTGTTTGAAAATAGCACGTGATCCAGGGCTTATAGCATATGTTGATATTTTACCGTGTGAATTTTTGATGAAGGCATTCCTTAGCCTTGAGTTTCAGAAAAGCATGTAAAAGTTATCAGGTCTTATCAAGATCTGAGCATGCGTGGAAAAATTCAATTTTGAAGAAATCTCCACATTTTTGAAATCTATCAGTGATCTATTCTATCGAAATGCTTTTTATATCCGACCATTTTCGTGTTAGGCACGAAAATGGTCGTGACCAAATTTGGATCTGCGCGAAAATGGTCGGAAGTTTTTTGTATGAGACGCTAAAGGTGTGACGAAAGATTCAAGTGATCTTTGAGTCGGATCATTTTCAAAGAGCACCAATATGCGGTCGGTACTTCCATTGATTATGAGCTCGACAAGATAAGGTACAATTTTCAATGCTATCTTGGTGAAACTCAATCAATGCGCGTCCACGACTTTGACGGGCGCGCCTTTTTGTAGTTTCAGGCGTATTAAAGGGATTAAAAATAAAGAAAAAATCATCATCATGATAAAGAGCAATTGAAGAAAGCTCATGAAGAAGACTTGATTTTGAACTTTGTAATACAGAGCCTGAATGCCGGCTCGATCAAAGGTGTTCCAGCCTATGGCATTTTGAAATTTTCCCAAAAATCCAAGATTGGTTTGTTGCAGATTCTGGTAAGCCAGGGGATTCAAAGCATTGATCCGCGCGCTCAGGTCTGTGTAGTTTTGGTGACCACGCGTATTCAATAAAGTTGCGACCAAGGCGATTCCCATGCTTCCACCGATCTGACGGAACAGATTCAACATCCCAGCTACTTGCCCCACATGAATGCCATGATATTGACTCAAGATCGATGAGTTGATGGGCACAAACATAAAGGCCAAAGCAAATCCACGCAGATACAAAGCATACAAAACTTGTGTTTTGGAACTCAGCGGAGACAAAAATGTAAAAAACCACATGCAAAGCTCAATCGAAACAAAGCCAATGAAGATCAAAACTTTGGGATTACGACCAGTTTGCATCAGTCGACCAATCAAGGGCATCATGGCCATGGTCAGTAAACTTCCAGGAATAAATAACTCACCAATTTGTGTGCCGTCGTAATGATAAGCTCGCCCCAAAAAGACGGGCAAAAGAAAGACCAGCCCGTACAAGAAAAATCCTAGCAACATCATCAACTGCACGCCATTTTGCACGGCAGAGTCTTTCAATAAACGTATGTTCACAATAGGATTTGATGCTTTTAATTCCCACCACACAAAGGACGGCAAGCAAACAGTGCAAATCAGTGTATTCAACAAAATTGATTTGGAAGAAAACCAATCCAAGGATTCTCCACGCTCCAGCACATATTGCAAACATCCAATCCCTAAAATCAGTAAAATCAAACCCACAGTATCCAAGGGTGGTTTTGTTTTCACCACATGAAGAGTTTCATCGTGGCTAGCATTTTTCGCAGGGTCTTTGATCACCATGGATCCAACCATCAGTGCAATCATTCCCAGAGGTAGATTGATATTGAAAATAGATCTCCATCCAAAGTGATCCGTTAAATAACCACCCATGACGGGTCCAAGAGCAGGACCTACCATGACACTCATTCCGAAGATGGCTCCAGCCATGCCGGCCTTTTCTTTGGGGAATTGTTCATAGATCAATGCTTGAGATGTTGGAAGAAGAGCGCCTCCGGCAAGACCTTGAAAAATTCGAAACAAGGTCAAGGTCATCAAGTTCGGAGCAAGACCACAGGCGACAGAAGTCACTGTGAAGGCTAAAATACATCCAAGATAATAGGGACGTCGACCGAATCGTTCACCAGCCCAGGCCGAAACAGGCAAGATGATGGCATTCGCAATCGCATAGCCGGTGATAACCATCGAGATATCTTCTAGAGTGGCGCCCAGGTTTCCCATCATACTTGGCAGAGCCACATTTACGATGGAAGTATCGATGATCTCTAACAAAGAGGCCATGACGGCGACGAAGATAATCAGTTTCGATTCGCGGGACATGGTCATAACTGAAGTTCCTTAATGTTTTTTCACTTTCACAATCACAGAAAGTCCCGCTTGCAGAAGATCGATATCCGCAGCAGATAAATTTTTAAACTGAATGCGAACAGGGATTCTTTGAACAACCTTGGTGAAATTTCCTGTGGCGTTGTCTGGTGGTAATAAAGTAAATGTTGCTCCTGTAGCGGCACTAATGTGTTCCACTTCGGCGGGGAATGTTTTTCCAGACAGAGCATCCACTTCGACTTTGGCAAAACGACCTTTTTGAATATCTTGAATATCTGTTTCTTTAAAATTCGCAGTGACCCAACGAGATTCCGAACTGACAAATCCAACCAAAGGCATGCCCGCAGAGGCCAGCTGACCTTGCTCTGCAGAAATACGAGCCACAACTCCATCCGAAGGAGCTTTGATCTGGCTGTATTCAATATTCAGTTGCGCTTGCTTCGCGCGAGCATGGGCAGAATCATATTTGGCACGCACTTCATGATAGGCTGCGGAAGTGGAATCATACTGCTGTTGAGAGACAACATTTTTCGCATACAAGTCTTTCACGCGTTGATAATTTTTTTCAGCATCATTTTTTTTCGCCTCTAAAGACAGAACTTCGCTTTGTGCTGCTTCATAGTTCGCCTTGTAATCGCGATCATCTAATTGAACCAGAACTTGTCCTTTTTGAACTTTGCTTCCAAGCACAACGGGGACATCCAGGATATAGCCAGGAACTTTGGCAGCTAAGAGAGAACTATGAGCATCAATTTGAGCATTGTCAGTGGTGGCATACATCCAAGCATCGAAAAGGAAGTAACTCGAAATCACAATGAATATTCCACCCACAATAAAAAGAATTTTCTTTTTGTCCATATTTACTCCTTCGATGTCAGTGAAAAAAGATTTTGTCCAGTGGCTAACTCAAGCTGAATCAAAGATTCTAGAGCTCCCATTTGAGCATGAATGACAGAAGCTCTGGATCGAAAAAGTTCGGATTCTGCATCCAGCAATTCTGTGTTCGTGCGAGTGCCAGCGCGACGCCCCTCTTGAGCAAGACGAACGGCCTCTTCACTTTTGGCAATGTCATTGATTTTTGTGCGATAAACTTTGGAAAAATATTTCCACTGACGTTGCCAAGTTTGAATTTCTTGTGTGGCATGAAGTTCTGTCTGTCGAAGAGTTGCTTCTGATTGCAATCTCCTTTGGAAGGCAGCATTTTCTTTGGCACTGGAAGCGAATCCATCAAAGAAATTCCACGAAAGTTGCAATCCCATTTGGTACGAGTCCCGAAAGGCATCTTGATCAAGAAAGCGATCGTTGCGGTTGTTGTAGAAATTGTATTGTCCAACAAATGATAGTTTAGGTAGCCAATGACTATGAAAAGCTTCAGATTCAAAATGCAAACTTTGGACTTTCTGTTGCAAAGATAAAATGTCTTTTCGTTGAACAGAGCTCGCTTCGGATGATTTTTCGAAAGGAAGTTTGAGATCTATGGTTATCGGTGGCAAAACCCCTGTGGGAATCTGAGAAAGTTTTTCTATGCCCATGGCTTCAGCCAATTGATATTGAGAGTTTTCAAACAGGTTTTCAGCCTTGGTGACTTCCGATTCGGCATCCGAGACCTGAACTTCAACACGCAAAACATCATACCGAGTCGCGATGCCGGCTTGTCGGGTGGCCATAACATCTTTCAGATGATCTTGCAGTGTTTTCAAATTTTGATTGGCCGTCTCTAATAAAATTCTTGAAGATAAGCATTTATAAAACAGCAGTTGAATATTTCTTTCCAACTTGAAGTGAGTCCATTGTAATTCTGATTTGGAAGAACTTTCCATCGCAAGAGCCGCTTGACGTCGGTGGACTCCCGCAAAACCTTCGAACAGATTCCACTGCAGATTTAAACTGTCTATTGTTGTGGGGAATATTTGTGGAATTGTGATCGTGGATCCACCCAATTGAGTATCCACCAACATATAGTTCTTGCCCAGCAGGTAGGAAATATTGCCAGATAAGCTAGGTAAAAACGCAGACTCTGATTCTACGACTTTAGCAGCTGATTCCTGAAGAATGGCTTGTTGTCTTTGTAGTACAGGAGAATGGGACTGAGCTTGCTGAAGTGCTTGTTGCAGGGTTAAGCCATTCTGCGATTCCGCCAGGACGAAACAAGAGATCAGAAGTAGAAAAAAAGGCAGTTGTTTTCGATAGTGATAAATAGATCCACAGCGCAGATGTTTCTTCATGGTTGGTGGTCCCCCGTCGTTAAGTCTGTCAGACCCAGGAGTGAGGATCAATTTATATTTTTATGCACTGACTTTCTTAGAACAACAAAGTCCACCATCGGAATGGCGACCAGTGAGTACTGGAAGTCTGAACCTCATTTTGCCATTCTTGGTAGAAGGATCTCCAAACTTTTGAATCTTCGCTGCGGTTTTGTGGGTCTAAGTGTTTTTTTAAATAGTGCTGGATCTGCGGCAGAGTTTGTTGTCGGATCGAGATCTCGTAAGCATCCAGATAATGATGGCCAGCATGGATAAAACGAGAGGATCCAAAACCCTTCACTTTAATCAGATAGGCTAAAAACTGACGTCGAACAGCCAGTCGTGAAGCTAAAAGTTGCATCTGATGATATGCTAAAAGATTCAAATCTTTTTCATTTTGAAATTTATTTTGGATTTCCTGCGCGGCTTTTTCAATCTGTAGGTCA
>CAZFSX010000099.1:0-8666 GCA_964522115.1 uncultured Pseudobdellovibrionaceae bacterium
ATTTTTACAACAATGATCCTGTCTCTCATGCCATGACGGGATATGAAGGTTCAAATCCCATTTACTTAGGACGTAATAAATTCAGTGACTACTATAACTTGAACAACCACGGCTACACTCTTCACGAAAAACTTTATATGGTCTACCAATGGAGACACGGCGTCCTTGATCCCCACGAAGATGCAGCTAAGGCACAACCCATCAGCCAAGATCAACTGGATGCAATGACAGCACCACCAGAAAAAGGTGGCTTTCTACTTTCCTACCGAGCTTTTCCACAATACCTTGGCTATTCACGAAAATAAGCTGCTTTTTACCCCGAACATTGCATCAATAGATGAATCAAATTCTATGTTCGGGGTAATCTTCTGGAATGAAGAAGTTATCTAAAGTCCTTGCTGTTGAAAAGTTGCCCGCAGTCTCAGAATTTTCTCAAGATCATCTGTTGGTGTATGATCTGTATCTGGAGCAAATCCCCCACGTGAAAAAATGGATTCGAAGTTTTCCTTTTTCCTATGGGGTGAACGCAGGGGAAAGCTTGAAAGATATTTTTCAATTTCCGCAGCATCTGCAAAAAATTTTGCAACTGACAAAATCCATGAACTCTCGCAACTTGGAAATCATTGCCCTGGGAGGAGGCTCCGTAGGAGACTTCACCGGCTTTGTTGCTTCCATCTACAAACGCGGAGTTCGACTTGTTCAGATTCCTAGCACATGGTTGTCGGCCATTGATTCTGCCCATGGAGGAAAAACCGCCTTGAATGTCGCCGATGCAAAAAATCAAATTGGCACATTCTATTCAGCAGAACGAGTTTACCTATGTCATGAACTTCTGATGGGACAACCTCTGGCCCGAAGACAGGAAGCTTTCGGTGAACTTTTTAAAATTGCTCTTTTAGATTCTGTTTCTTGGCAGAAAGATTTTCAAAAATACAAAGATCTGGATACTTTACTATGGAAAACCTTAAAAAAAGCTGTCCAAGCCAAATACAAAGTTGTGAAAAAAGATCCCTTCGAAATTTCAGGTCATCGACAAATTTTAAATCTAGGGCACACCTTTGGACATGTTTTAGAACTTTCTCAAGGTTACCCTCATGGTTACGCCGTCACCCAAGGACTTCGATTTGCTCTTGAATGGTCTTTTCATCGCAAGATGCTTTCAGCAAAAACCTATAAAAAAATTCTGCAAATATTTGAAGACTTTGGAATGGATGATGCCCGCATCACTCATGCCAAAGAAATTCAAAAATTGAAAACTCAACAGGTCAAAGATCTTTTGTTGAAAGATAAAAAGCGCCAAGGGAACGCTTCGGTGACTTTTATCTTTCTGAAAAACTGGGGAAAACCTGTGCGACAAAGTGTTTCCGTCGATGAGATGATTCAAGAAATCCAACGACAATCTTGGATGGGGAAAAAATGAAAACAGTCATTATTGGCCATCGTGGAACCGGCAAGACATCGCTTTTAAAACGGATCGGAAAATACTATGTCGAAGCTCTGCGCCCAGTGATTCTTTTGGATTTGGACGAATACATTTGCCAACGTGAGCGCAAAACGATTCCCGCCATTTTTCAAGAACAAGGGGAAGCTCATTTTCGATTTTTGGAACGCAAGTATTACGATGAAGTTGTTCAAATGCACTTACACACCCAAGTTGATATTTATCTCAGCGTGGGCGCAGGCTTTCAACCCGGAGAAAAATGGGGCTGGAGATTTCTGTGGGTTCGCAGGTCGACGGACTTTGAAGGGCGTGTTTTTTTCAATCGACCTCGTCTCAATCCCAATGTTTCAGCCATGGATGAGTTTTTAGAAAGAGTTCCTCAGCGCGAACAGAACTATGCTCTTTGGGCGGACATGACTTACACCTTAGAAGAAGGTTTTGATTTTCAAAATGAGGCTGAAAAAAAGATTTTATTCAATAGCATTGAAAACCTGAACAGCGCGATGACTTTGCTTCCCCAGCACATGGATAATTTATCTATCTTTTGGCAACAAAGAAAAAATTGGGGCCTCACCTATTTTGAATTGCGAGATGATCTTTTAAATCCAGAGCAAATTGAAAAAGCTCTGAAGATCTTACCCCATTCTCAAATCCTACTGAGCTTCCGCAATCAAAATCATTGGCAGCAAACTTACAAATGGGTTCAACAGTATTCCTTGAAATTTGACTGGCCTTTGGAATTCCAACAAAGTCCTCCTGAAAAACCATTCATCCTGTCTTACCACGGAAGACAGGATGATCTTTCAGCAACATTGAAAAATCTTGAACAGCATCTGCAAGAGGGAACTCTTCTTAAATTCGCAGTTCCCATCCGAGATTTTCAAGAGCTGCAATCGGTGCATACGTGGTACGAACGCCATAAAAATCAGGTCATTGTGCTTCCCATGTCTGTGGATGGACGTTGGCGCTGGTATCGACTTTGGATGTCGACAAGAACTCCCTTTTCCTTCTGTCGAGAGGCCGCAGGAAGTGCCGCAGATCAACCCACTTTGTTCGAAGTTTTGAACTTTCAATCTTTCGCTGAATCTCAAAATTTTGCTACCATCTTAGGTGACCCTGTGGAACACAGCTGGACTCCGGCGGAACAGTTTTCTTTTTTCCAAGAAAGAAAGGCCCCCGTTTTGCGCATCCGAGTTTCTGAAAAAGAATGGCCTGAGGCCATTCCATTTTTGCAAAAGTTAGGATTGAAATGGGCGGCGGTGACTTCGCCGCTGAAAAGATTGGCCTATGAACTTTGCCAAGAAAAAGATGCAGAAAGTGAAGCAACATATGCAGTGAACACTTTAGCATGGCAGCAAGATCGATGGATTGGAGCCAATACAGATAAGGCAGGATTACAGTATCTTCTGCAACAAGTCCCACGCATTCAGGAAATGAACATTGTGCTTTGGGGTGGAGGTGGCACTTTAGATGTGATGAAGCAACTTCTTCCCAAAGCGGTTGCCTATTCTGCCCAAACTCAAAAGGCGCGTATCTCTTCCGAACAAGCTCCGTCCCGCGTGGACCTTGTCGTTTGGGGCGTGGGGCGATCTCAGTTTGAGCAAATCCAAAAATTTCCGCCATGGGCACCACTGTATCTTGTGGATTTGAATTACGCTGAAAATTCTCCAGGCCGAGAATATGCTCAACAGGTGCAGGCTCAGTATTTTTCAGGAGAGGCCATGTTTCGACACCAGGCTTTGGTCCAGAGAAAATTTTGGACAAGCTTGGAAAACCCACAAAAATAAGCTTCAGAAAAAGATTCTGCGAGTTCCGCTTGCTTGATGCTACACATTCCCCTTAACGTGGAAGTAGATCCTCTTTGACGAAGGAGTCAAAATTGAATCAATTCTTAAAAATCGGTTTTTTGGGGTGCGGAAATCTCGCTCAATCTATCATCAAAGGTATGGTCGAACAAAAGGTAGTTCCAGCCGAACGTATCTATGCGACCAATCGTTCAGAAGGTAAACTGACGAAGACCGCAGAGCTTTATGGGATCAAAACCATGAGCAACAATGATGATCTGGTCGACACTGTCGATGTGGTTATCCTTGCGATGAAACCCCAAGATCTTCCTGCTGCCTTAGAAAACTTAAATGGAATTTTTCACGACAATCAATTGGTCATCAGCCTTGCTGCTGGTGTGACTTTGAAAACTCTGAAAAAGAAACTTCCAAAGTGCCGTGTGGTTCGATTGATGCCCAACACTCCCGCCATTATTAGCCGTGGAGTTTTAGGTTATGTTCTGTCCGAAGAAAATCCAGCGACGGAATCCTTGGTTGAAGATTTGTTTTCACCCTTAGGTTATGTCTTAAAAGTCGAAGATGAAGATCAATTTGCCACATTGACCGTTTCCTGCGCCAGCGGCACAGGATTCGTTTTTGAGCTGATGCTGTACTGGCAAGAATGGATCGAAGAACATGGCTTTGAACCCATGGTGGCACGTCGTATGGCTGTAGAAACATTTCTAGGAGCTGCTATGTTGGCTGCCAATTCCCAAGGGACTCCCCTCGAGGATTTGTTGTCCAAAGTGACTTCGAAAAAAGGAATCACAGCTGCAGGATTGCAATCCATGCGAGAATTAGAAATCGAAAGAGCCCTTCGCTACAGCTTTGAAAAAGCAGCCCTTCGGAACCAAGAATTATCGATGGAATAAGCTGCTGATCAAAGCCACAAACCTTCGGATTTGCTCACGCCGAACAAAACCCGAAGGTTTATACTTTGTAAACACATGATTTTACTTATATATTTACCACTATTGACAGATCAAATCTTCGGATTTACTATTTACCAATGAAATCCGAAAATTTAAAAGATGTGCGAAAATCAACTTCCCTGGAGCTTGCTAAGTTTCTTACCCCCCTCAAGAAGGGATCTGGACTTTGCTATCTTCGCGGTCGCCGTCGCGTCGGTAAATCAACAATTCTGCAAGATTTTCACCAAAGAAAAGAATTTCGTTTGTACTATTTTTCTGGCATTTTGGATGAATCCAACCTTGATACACTTCGACGTTTTACAAAAAGTTGGGCACAGTACTCAGCAAATACACTTCTAGACAAAATTCGCGACAAAGAACTGAACTGGGATTTGATTTTTCAAGATATAGTGCAATTTGCAAAAAAAAATCCAGTGCATATAGCTTTGGATGAAATTCAATGGATTGCCAAAAACCAAAGTGGCTTCATTGGAACATTAAAAAATCACTGGCTTTCCTTAGAGGCGACTAAAAACTGTCGCATTATTATTTGCGGCTCTTCCAATAAATTTTTCAAAAATTTCACCGGAGGCGAAGAACAAATTCTTCGCGGATTAAAAACTCGATCAGATATTGTATTGCCACCTTTTTCTCTTTCAGAAATTCACCAAAAGTATGGAAAAAACTTAAAGCAAGAACAAACCGCCTTACTATATATGCTACTGGGAGGAATTCCCTATTATTGGAACCAATTAGATTTTGCGAAAAATTTTATTCAACTCTTGAACCAAGCATTTGCCGAATCCAGCACGATCTTCTTAGAAGAAGTTGATGAAATCCTCAGACTTGAATTTAACCAAGCTGGAATCAAAACTATAAAAAAGATTCTAAAAACATTAGGCCTGCGTGGCGCCCCCCTTGTCACAATTCAAAAGAAAACAAAATTACCAACAGGAACCCTGACTGATTCTATTGAAAAATTGTGTGAGTATAATCTTTTATTTGAAAAAGCACCCGTCTACTCAAAAAAAATCTTAGAAATTCGCCGTGGCAGCAAGTATGTCATGAAAGATTTTTATCTCAACAGCTACTTCACGTTGATCAAGCCAAACGAGATCAAAATTCGACGGAATGAAAATCAACTTCTTATTAACGACATGTTTCGATGGCCAACCTCATTTTATCATATCGAAAATTTTACCGGAGAATCCTTTGAAAATCTGATTGAATATATTCTTACTTCGAGTCGAGAACGACATGAAGGCATATTTAAGAAGTTAGATCTTCAAAATATCAACTTTGAAGTTGGAACCCACTGGGATAAAAATGTGCAGATCGATCTGGTGCTTCATCGAAGCGATGATCAGCAGGATCGATGGATCGAGTGCAAATGGACAAACTCACTCGATCTTATCCGACAACAAATTCTGGATTTAGAAATAAAAGATATTCCAACTGATCATAAAATCAGTCCAAAGAAATTTTTGGCAATCCCGATCGTTGCCACAAAGCTATTGCGTGAATTTGCAGAAAAACATCAGGTTGGTCTGATTGAAATCACAGATTTGTTCTAAGCCCCAACGCCCTGAAGAAATTCTTCTTTGGTGATGGGTAAGAAAATAATTTTATTCTTATTCAAATGTCCTTTGTAGATGCTTAAAGATGTTTTTGGCAAACGGAAGTGTTTTGAAAGAAAGGCCAGGACTTCATCGTTCGCCTGGCCATCCACGGGAGGAGCACATATCTTGATCTTCATGGCCCCGTTATGGGGGCCAACAAATTGATTCTTTGAACTCTTCGTCTGAACTAAAAATGAAACTCGAATACCACCGGGAACTTCTTGAATCATAAAGTCGTTGTTGAAGCATGATCCTTGGAAGGATTGTTCACCGTTGTACCTTGAACCAAACCGACATTCGGCAAATTGAACTGAGGCATAAATTTTTCACCTTGATCTAAGACATTCACATGAGCTTGCACCAAGGCACGCATATTGGCTTCGAATTGCATACGTGCGCGTTTTAATTCCGCAATTTCTTGATACATTTTTTTCAATGAATCTCGTGAATCACGAGTCACAATTTCTGCTTTTTGTTGAGCATCTGCAACGATCAACTTCCCTTCACGTTCAGCATCTTGGCGAAGACGATCTGCCATCTGCGATGCCGTGGCAATGGTTGTTTTTAAAACCTGGTCCCGCTCTTTGTAATCATTCAATGCCAATTCTCTTTCACGCAATTGCTCTTTCAAAACATTGCGCTCATGCACAAGATGCTCAAGCTGACTGGCTAAAATTTGAAGAAATTCTGTTACCTCGGCTTCATCAATGCCGAATAGTTTTTTAGTGAATGTTTTGTGAGAAATATCAACGGGTGTAATTTTCATAGTTCCTCCGTGAACTTTGACATATTGAAATAAACCTACCCTTAGTTTAAAAACACCAAAGTCCAGGGGCAAGACTTTTCACTAGGAAAGACACCCAGACGATGAAAAAAGGAAAATTTCTGGTTCTTCGTCGGGGTCAAGTCTTGGAAATTAAGTTCCTGGTCAATTCTTTCTCTGTCACAGGATCGGGTGTGGGTTTGAATTCATCTACAGGAGAAGAAACTTTTTCTTTGGGCAGAGTGATCGTGCGATAAGTGATACCAGCAAAAAACTGGTATCCAGCAGCATAGTTTTCTCCGTTGATGGTGCCACCACCCCCAATATTCATGGATAGGTACGGAGCCAAATCCCAAGCCAACCAAGTTTTCAATTCCATCACCGATGGGTTCACGGAATAAAACTTCAAAGATCCTGCATTCACTCGATCCGTCACCGTCGTTTTCAACGCCGGAGTATTGGTATCCTGATCGTAACTCACACTTCGAAATCCACCCAGTTCAAATCCCAAATAAGTTTTATTGAAATCAAGTTCGGCTCCTAATGCATACGGAAGACGGGAAGCTCTTCCATCATCTTTGTACTGGTAGCCAAAGTGAGTGTAAAAACGAACCCAAGGCAATTCACGTCGGAATAAGATTCGAAAAGTCCCATTCATGGTGCCATCACTATTCATGACTCCATCTGTTTTCGGAGTGATACGTGTCATTGGAAAGCTTCCAGAAAATTCGGGAACAATCTGAACCCAGCCTTTGTAAAGCATGTAGTCGATCCCCAAAGTCACATCGGAAACACTGCTGTTGGTACGAGTTTCCGAAACTCCCTGACTTTGCGCCGATGCAATCACCACATCACCGAAAATTCCATAACGTGCGTTGGGATTCCATCGCGCAGAAAGATCCAGATCATACAAACTGTATCTCTGCCCCTTGATCAGAGAAAGATATTCACCACCATTTGCTGTGTAGTTCGCGTCAGAATTGAATCCCGTGAACTGCGAGCTGAGTTCCCATAAACCCACTTTGAATGGCTTCACCTTTTCTTCCAAGGCTTGTGCCACGCCGACCTGAATCAGAAAACCCCATACAACCCATTTTACAACTGACTTCTTCATAGACTTTGATTATGAAAGAATGAATTACAAAGGTCATCAGACCATCGAAAATGAAATGGTGCATTAGCATGAAGAAAAACTCTCAGTTGGCGATTATCTTCTTTGTGGTCTTTCTGTTTTTAGCAGGATTTGGCCTTGTGATTCCCATTCTTCCAAGTTTAGCAAAAAGTTTTGGAGGAACTCCCTTTCAAATTGGCGCCATCATGGCTGTTTATTCAGGAATGCAATTTCTTTTTTCTCCGTTTTGGGGAAAGCTCAGTGATAAGTATGGCCGCCGCCCTATTCTTTTAACTTGTCTTCTTGGGGAAGCCTTTGCCTATATTCTTTTTGCCTTTTCTCGGCAGATTGAAACTCTGTTTTTAAGTCGATTGATTGCTGGCTTTTTTGCTGGAAGTATCTCGACGGCCTCAGCCTACATTTCAGACGTAACCCCACCAGAAGGACGATCGAAGGGGATGGCCTTGATCGGCGTCGCATTTGGATTGGGATTTATTATTGGTCCTGCCATGGGGGCGGGATTGACAATGTGGGGAGAAAAAATTTCTTCAGAAACCCACTTTGCAACGAGCTTTGCTTCTTTGTGGGTGGCTGGTCTTTGTTTTATGAGTTTTCTTTTTGGACTTCGCTTCTTGAAGGAATCTCTTCACCATTCCCTACGACAATCCCATCCTGTTCGCCCGAGTCGTTTAGCACAAATTTTTCATTACTTAACAAAACCTGTGATTGGGAATTTGATTGTTGTTTTCTTTTTGGCGTCTTTGGCCATGTCAACCATGGAAGCCACTTTGATTTTATTTATGGGAGACAAATTCCAATGGGGACTTCGTGAAGTCAGTCTTGGGTTTGCTTACCTTGGAGTGATTATTATTTTCACCCAGGGGTTTTTAGTTCGAAAATTGATTCCACTTTGGGGTGAGCGCAAAGTTCTTTTATTGGGACTTTGTCTGATTGGCTTGGGTTTAGCTGGCGTGATCGTTGCCCCTGATATTGCGTGG
>CAZFSX010000100.1:0-1612 GCA_964522115.1 uncultured Pseudobdellovibrionaceae bacterium
CCAAAGCATTTGTTGGAATTGATACAGCACTAATGCATCTTGCTGGATTAGTTGGAGTGCCACAGTTTGGATTTTGGGGACCCACAAATCCTAAGGCTGTTCTTCGTCCATCACCTGTCTTACATCTTTCATTTTACAAAGCAATGCCCTGTGCGCCCTGCGTTCACGTCACAGACGAACCACCTTGTTTAGGACGAAATCTTTGTATGAATTGGGATCTGAATGCCTTTCAACAAATTGCAAAGACCTTACAGGAAATGGATATGAATTATAAAAATGCGATTCAACAGGAAAAAAAATCCTACGAACAAACTTCTTGGGTCTATTTACCAGATGGTACTTCCGAACTTTTAAAAATGGAGGTTGTTTACAATGAAGCACTTTCTTGATCGCATATCATCATCTCGCAAGTATTGGATGACGGCGATGCTCATGGCTTATCTTTGCTTGATCATTCGCGCTGCTGTGGTACCCGCCACACATGAAGATGGCCGCCACTTTATCCGCGGCGATGGATTCAGCGATCAAAATGTTTACTCCACCGTCTTATGGGTTCGTGACTTTGGTTTTTGGGAATCAAAACTACGAGCCGTTATTTTTTATAAAGGGGATGGGATAAAATCCTCTGGTGAAGTTTACACTCATTACCCATCTTATCCAGATATTTTAGTCGCTGCCTATTCCAGACTTCTTGGCACAACATCAGAGCCTTTATTGAGAACCCTGCCTCTGGCTTTGTCTTTCTTTTTTCTTTACCTTGTTTTTCTTTGCTATAAAGAAGTTTTTATCCTCAATGAAAAGGAAAGAAATCTGAATCTTGTCCTTCTTTTTTGTTCTGGGTATTTTATTTTTTGGGCTGATAACCTACATAAGCATTTGCACGAATATATCTGTTTATGGTCTTCCATCTATTTACTTTGGAAATACTATCAAGATGAAACCTTTTCCAAAGCAAAGATCTTTCTCTTTTTCTTACCGATCAGCTTTGTTGCCACTCAGTGTAGTTTTGAAACCTATGTGATTATCGCAACTCTTGTTGTTGGTTCATCCATTGCTTTTGAAAAATCCTGGAAAAAAATTATTTCACCTTTGAACCTTTATCTTGGAACTCTTTTTATCGCAGGGATGCTTCTGCATCTTTATCTGAATAAACTCTATTTTGGAACTTGGAGCCAAGTCATCGAGGATATGAGAGCCTCCTATATGCAAAGAATTGGTGTAAGCGATCCTGAAGAAAAAATGACTTTCGCAAGATATTTAAAACTACCCCTTCGATTTGTCACACGACAAGAGCGTTACTTTTTTATCCCAGGATGGGCACTTTTCTTCTTCATGTATCTGTACATTCAAAAACTGAAGACAAATGGTTTTTTTGCTCAGGCAAAATTTATGTGGGTCCTGTTTGCAGCCAGTCTATCATGGTATCTTTTTATGTCCCAACACGCTTATATGCATCACTTCACAGCGAAACATTTTGGAATCGTCGCCTTGGTTGTCGCAGGACCAGGTTGGTTATGGTTGGCCGAGAAACTGGAATCATATAAAAATCAATCTTGGTCACGTGCTAAATTGGGTTTTCATTTATTGAACTTTTACATTCTTTCCATGGGAG
>CAZFSX010000100.1:1628-8630 GCA_964522115.1 uncultured Pseudobdellovibrionaceae bacterium
TTGGTGGCAATTTTCATTTCGTTATTTGTTCGAAATTTTATAAATCAATCTTTGAAGAAAGGTATTTTCAATGAAAGTTAAAATTTATTCCGATGGTGCTGATAAAAAATCGATGTTGGAGATGAATGCAAACCCCAGCATTGCTGGATTAACAACCAACCCTTCTTTGATGAAAAAATCTGGAGTCACAAACTACCGTGAGTTTTGCCTAGATATTCTGAAAGAAATACGACAAAAACCAATATCCTTCGAAGTCTTCAGCGATGATCTTTCTGAAATGAAAAAACAAGCCATGGAAATCAAAGCCTGGGGAGAAAACGTTTACGTCAAAATTCCAATCATCAATACCCAGGGACAATCCACACTGCCTTTGATCAAGGAATTATCTCATGCTGGTGTGAAACTGAATGTCACAGCCCTTTTCACTCTAGATCAAATCACTGGAACGATCAAAAGCCTTACGGCTGGAGCCCCAAGTATTGTTTCTGTTTTTGCGGGAAGAATCGCAGACACAGGCCGTGATCCGATGCCGTTAATGACGGTGGCTTGCGATCTTTGCAATGAAATCAATGCCAAGACGAATTCTAAAATGCAAATGTTGTGGGCTTCGACTCGCGAAGTTTTTAATATTATTCAAGCAGACAAAGCCGGTTGCCATATCATCACAGTCCCACCGGACATCATCGCAAAAATGTCGAACTTCGGTAGAACTCTTGAAGATATGACCTTTGATACGGTCAAAACTTTCAAGAAAGACTCTGATGCTGCTGGATTTCAACTTTAGTTTTTTCTAAAAACCAAGAGAACTAAGCTTCCACTGCAATCATGCTCAGCAGATATTTACATCCCAACATCTTCAATTTCACGAAGTGCTTGATTCAAGGATGTTTTCATATCTGTCTGAGCATTTCGTTCACTGATGATCAGAGCGCAGGGAACTTGAAACTCTCCAGATGGGAATTTTTTTGGAAATGTTCCTGGAATGACAACACTTCGATCTGGAACATGACCTCGGATTTCTTTCACGGCATTACCCCTGACATCTAAAATACGTGTCGAAGAAGTTAAAACAACGCCTGCACCAAGAACAGCATAGGCTCCAATATGGACCCCTTCGACAAGGACGCAACGACTTCCTATAAAAGCATGATCTTCCACAATTACAGGCATCGCCTGGGCTGGTTCTAAGACTCCACCAATTCCCACTCCCCCCGAAAGATGAACATGTCTTCCTATTTGAGCACAGGAACCAACCGTAGCCCAGGTATCAACCATACTTCCCTCTCCCACATAGGCTCCGATATTCACAAAGGAAGGCATCAAAATGACATTTTTTTCCAAATAAGAACCCACCCTTACTAAGGCTCCTGGTACGGCTCTGACTGCAGATTCCGTCGTCCATTTCTTTAAAGGAATTTTATCAAAATATTGAATATCTCCAGAATGAATCAATTCCATTTTTTGCAAACGAAAATAAATGCTAATGGCTTCCTTGATCCACGCATGAGTAACCCACGAGGAGGAATCCTGATGAACAGTTTTTTTCTCAGCAACCCGAATGTGTCCCGTGTCCAACAACGAAATTACTTGGATCACAGTATCTTTCTCTTCATCTGTTAAATCTTGAATTTTCATTCCCTGCTGAAGTTTTTGGTAAGCTTCTTGAATGATATTTTGCATTTTAAACCTCGATCGCCTTATACCTTTTGTCGAAGAGCTCGCACCGGGGAAATATCTAAGACACTTTTTGCTGGAACCCATGCTGCTGCCAAAGAAATCCCAAATCCAAATAAAATATAGACGAAAACAAAACCAACACTTAACTGAGCTGGAATTTCTGAATCCACATAATAATCTGGCAACAGATGTAATGGATATTTTTCCAAAAGAAATGACAATCCTGATCCAAGCAGAGTTCCTACCAAAAGACCCAATCCAGATATAAAAACACCCAATTTCAAAAATAATTTCTGAATTCGAAGACCAGACATACCCAAGGCTTGCATCAAACCAATCTCACTTCGCTTTTGTGAAACCAATAAACTTAAGGCTGAAACCATGGAGAAAATGGCAATCAATGCTGCCAACCCCAGAAAGATACCAATGGTCATTTTTTCCAAACGAAGAGCCAAAAATAAGGCACTATTTTTATCCTTCCATGTTTCAACTCGAACAGCTGTCCACTTATTTTGAATTTTCTTTTTCCAAAAATCGACAGTATCTGGATCTGAATTCCAACTTTGCAAACTTAAATTTCGACTCATAGTCGCACCCAAATTTGTCAAAGTTCGACCTCGAACAAAATAGATCGACTCACTGTCCATCTTAGAAACGTTTGTACTTAATATTTTTTTGATGCGTACTTTTTCAAATCTTGGACTTTCCCCTAAAGGTAAAAGTAAAGATTCCGGTGGAATGATCGTTACTAAGTCTCCTTCAAATACATTCAGACTTCGAGCCAAATCAATCCCAATGTAAATTTCATGATCTTCAGGAAGTTGCTTGACATAACTTTCAGTACGAACCTTCATTTTGCTATTTAAATGATCCACTTCCTGCATCAGAAACTCAAGACCCTGCTGATCCATTCCAACAGCAATAGCACCCTGAAAATGACCTTCTAAGCTTCGGATAATAACATCTTGAGTATCCACAAAATAGCTTCGATCCTTCAACCAAGGCAATTCACTTTCTAAAGACTGTCGTAACTCTTTCCATGATCGAGTTTCTTTTTCAGATTTCGTCATCGTCAGATGAGGCTCAACACTTAAAATACGATCTCTGACATTTTGATTCAAAGCCATCATCACACTCAAAACCAAAATAAAAAAAAGAGACGACATGGCAATAGCCACCATACTGATTCTAGCAATTGTGCGAACAATGCTGCCAGCCTTGGAAGATAAGATATACTTACGGAAAAAGAAAAAATCTAAGCTTTGCATGGAAAAAAACTTCCTTTACCCTTCTTGATAAGTCACTAAGTCACTTCGAAGGTTGACCTTTGTCAAGAACAGCATGAACCATATTCATAATATTGTCGCGGCATGTACCACAGGCTGTGTTGGCGCCCGAGCGCGATCGAATATCTTCAATCACATGGGCGCCATTGTAAATCGCATGTCTGACTTTTTCCGTGGTAATGTTGCGACAGTGGCAGATTTCAATGTCTGTGTAGGAATCTTTCCATTCACCACGGACTTTCAAAATCAATTCGCTAATCAAAAGGCTGACATGATCTTTTCCTGAAGGCATCTGCCAAGATGAAGGATTTTTGCCATGAAGTTGAATCTGTGCATGAATAGCCTGCAAAAAATCCAAGCAACCTTCTCGATGAAGAGCTTGCGCTTTTTCGTCCCACTCCACCCAATCCTGTCCTTGAAGTTCAACTCTCATCGTTCCCCCTTTTTTGCATCCATGCACCTTGGAAGTTTTTTATTTTTTCTTTAAAGCGGAAAAAATTTGAAGACATCTTCGAGTTGCCTCTTGATGGTTCACCACAGGTTCAGGGTAGCGTGAAGTTCCCCATTCGGGAACCCATTTTTTGATATATTCGCAATCAGGATCAAAACGTTTCGCCTGCAAACTGGGATTAAAAATTCGAAAGTACGGAGCCGCATCGCAACCCGTCCCTGCCACCCATTGCCAATTTCCATTATTGGCAGACAAATCATAATCTAAAAGTTTTTCTGCAAAGTACCTTTCCCCATGATGCCAATGATGAGCCAAATGTTTCGTTAAGAAGCTGGCCGTCACCATTCGAACTCGATTATGCATCAACCCCGTCTGCGCCAGCTGCCGCATCCCTGCATCCACCAAAGGATATCCCGTATGACCATCCTTCCAACGTTGAAACTCCGTCGCATCCCATCTCCACGCAAGATCATCAAATCCTGGACGAAAGGATTTTTTCACAACCTGAGGATAATGAAAAAGGATTTGCATAAAAAATTCACGCCAGATCAATTCACTTAACCACACGCTGGAATGCTTTTGTGCCAACACCACCATCTGCCTGACACTGACAGTTCCAAATCGCAAATGAATTCCTAAATGGCTGGTACTGTCTAAACTGGGGATATCTCTTTCCAATTGATAGTTTTCCAGACATGCAACCGAAACTGCATTGGTAGGAATTTTTAATTCTGATCTTTGAAAACCCATCTGTTCCAGTTTCGGCACAACTGGAGTTTGGAAAACAGCTAAATTTTGAATCCACTTTTGACAGTCATGAAAATACAGATCTTTCTGAGACAACGACTGAAGCCACTTATTTTTGTAAGCCGTATAAACCGAATAAACCGTGCCTTGCCCTGTGAGTATTTCATCTCTTTCAAAAACGCTGATATCCTTGAAAGAGTGAAAAAGAATATTTTTTTCTTTGGCTATTTTTTGAACCTGATGATCTCTCCATTGAGGATACGGTTCATGATCGTGATTGCAATATATTCCATGAAGATCAGGATCCTGACAAAGTTCAGACCAAATATGAACGGGATCGCCGTACCGAAGAAGTAGGTCCGAGCCCATGTCTTGAAATTTCTTTTTTAATTTTAGAACTTCATCGTAAATAAAGGTCACTCGCGCATCCGCGGGATCCACGACTCGAGATAAAATTTGCTGATCAAAAATAAAAACTGGTCGAACGGGAAAACCCGATTTCAAGGCATGATAAAAACCGACTTGATCCTGATCACGTAAATCTCGACGAAACCAAAAGTAAACGTATTTCATTCTTCACCTTACTAGGATTCTTCTTCCCTGGGTCGCTGTGTTCGAGTCAGATCTTCAAATGAATCTAATTCAAAAAATCGGATCTTGAAAGGAAGTTTTTTCCACTGGTGATCGACAGTGCTTTCAGCCATAGCTTTCAACAAATCTTCTCCCACCTGTTTCTTAAATCCAAAAATTCCCCAAGCAAACCCCTGGCGATCCTGTTCCGCCTGCGGCTTTTCACATAAACGCAAGAAGGACTGCGATTCTGAACAGCTTGCGTCTTCCAGTGTGCCATACAAATTTCTTTGTTGCGTTGGAAAACGAGCACAGATCACTTGTTCTTCAGGATTCACTTGTTCTTTGAACATAAGAAGGATTTGATCCATCATATCTGATGGATCCCATTGAACATCGGGCAAATAAACAAAATTCCAATCTGCCCAAAAGGGTTTCGATTCCAGCAATGTCTGGGGCCAGTCCCGTGTTGCTTGGATTTCTTGTATTGCAATTTGAAAACCCTGAACCTTTGAATTCATCATCACGGAAACTTGTTTCAAATACTGAACCAAGTTCGTTTTTTCAGCTCGTGTGATCACGTGAACGGGCACATCCTGCCTGCGCCCACAATCTAAGGGGCCATCGATAAACTTTTTTCCCGTTGGAGACGTTAACATTTCTTTGGACAAATGATTTCCTGCACGGGTTCCAAAACCTGCCGCAGGCACAAGAAGCTTTATTGTTGTCATAAAGGATGGTATGCCCCTGAGAATGGCTAGGATCAATGCTTTTTTATTAAGTTACAATCATCCCGAACACACTCGGCGCGCAGCCCTATCTCTTTTGAAAATAGGAGCTTTTGAAAAGTATTATTTGATTCACAATGGAAGCCAGGAAAAGCATATTCAACTTCTTCAATCCCAATTGCCAAACTTTGAACACATCCTGATGCCAGAAAACAAAGGCTATGCCGGTGGAATGAATCGCGCCATTGAAATCTTATGTTCCACAGAATCTTGGGGATTTTTTCTGACCAACGATTGCACTCTGGAGTTTCTTCACAGCCCTCCGCAAAGCAAGGGCTTTTGGGCTCCCACTATTTTTTTTCGAAAAATGGACCGCATTGATTCCTATGGTGGAAGTTTTTTCCCACGAAAGGGACTTCTGACCCATAGGAAAGAACTGTCGATGCCAAGCTCTTCCGACAAGCATGAACGCTTTTATATTCCAGGCAGCGCGTTCTGGTTGGATTCTGAGTCGGCACAACAAGGTGGTTTGTTTGAATCTAAACTTGGAACCTATTGGGAAGATGTGGATCTGTCTCAACGCTATCAAGAAATGAATATTCCTGTGGGTTACGATGCCAACACCCAAGTTTTGCATCGTGGAGGCAAAACTTGCCATAAAGATCCCTTGTATACTTTGTACTTTTATCAACGCAACCGTGCGATCATCAGTCGACGCTATTGCCCTCGTGGTGGTCTTGCCCGATTCACTCTGGAATATCATCTTTGTAAAAGCTGGGCCCACCTTGCTGTTCGTCTGGTCCAGAAGAAAAGATTTGCTGACCTTCGATTTTTATCTCAAGCTATCAGAGACAGCTGGAGATATGCACCATGAATGATGACCAAAGATCTATCACACGTTTTCAAAGTCAGACGGAAAGCTTTGCCCATCTATCTTTTGATTTAAAATCCAAAGCATTTAAAAAAGATATCTCTGCACTTTTAGTCAATGAAAGCTTCGGGGGGATGAGTTTGGTGCTCACATCCGACACTCCCATCAAAGTGAAACAAAAAGTTCGTTTGCAGGTTGGCTCTAATCCTGTCGTTCAAGCTGTGATTGTTTGGAGCAAAACCCTGGAAGAAAATATTCAAAAAATTGGCTTAAGCTTGCTTTAATAAGGAAGGATTTTTATGAACAAACGCTCTTACACTCGCTTCAAATCGGACAAGTTGGATTATGCTTTGATAGATCTGAACGCTAAAGGCAAATCCTTCAATCCAGATGTTGTCGCCTTATTGATCAACGAAAGCTTTACTGGATGTGCTGTCTTGATCACTCATGATGACTATTTGAAAAATGGAGCCAAGGTCAAAGTCAAAGTCGGTCACATTGATCCCATTCCTGCTCAAATTGTTTGGGTCAAAATTTTAGAAGAAAATATTCAAAAAATTGGATTGCGGTATTTGGACTAATGATCAGCGTGTGAGATCACGCATTCCTTTGTATTCCCGAAAGAAGTCCTAGCTTCATCGCATGCATTTTTAGAACGCTGGAGTTTGCAGG
>CAZFSX010000101.1:0-5311 GCA_964522115.1 uncultured Pseudobdellovibrionaceae bacterium
TCCACAGTATTCCAGTCAATCCTGGGAATGAAAACCCAAAATATGATAAAGTGAATTTCTTTTGACAGAGGCATATACAATATGATGCTATGAAAATATGAAACAACTTGCACTGGCGACTCTGACATTTTTTTCTTTGGGCTGCGCTCATTTGTATCACTATCAATTGAGCGAAATTGATAACGATCCACAATTCATCGCTATTCCCATCGAGGTCAAAGTCAGCGAAATGGGAGTTGATATCCATGAAGCAGGAAGAATTGCGGGAGCTCTTTCCAATGGTCAAGGACGGCAGAACGCTCGTAGTGCCGAAAACATCATTGGCATGTTTCAAATGGGTCCTCGCACTGGGGCACCTGTCTACGATCCGCACTATGCAGAGAAAATTATTTATCAACTTCACCAACAGTGTCCTCAAGGTCGCCTGACGGGCTTAGTATCCATCCGAGAACAAAGAAAATATCCCGTGATTTCAGGAGAAATTGTCAAAGTCACAGGGTATTGTCTTCGACCAAGAGAAAAACATTCTGATTCCAACTCAAGAGGTTAATTTATGATGATGCGTTCGATTTTATTTTTACTTTCATCAATGATCTTTGCAGGATGTGTTTCCCTGCAATCAGTATCTCAATCTTCGATTCCCGCAAAAAAAGGTCGCGAGATCACAGCCCAGGCTGGTAAGGTGATTATTCTCGGATTCAATTTTGATAATGATTATGTCGATACTGTTTCTGAGGACCTGAAACGTCAATGCCCACAAGGAAAAATTTCAGGCATCCTGACGAAGGATGAAGCTATTCATTACTTCCTATTTTTCGTTTGGAAACGTCAAGTGACAGCAACAGGATACTGTGAATCCTATGCTATGGCTCGAAAAACAGCGAATGATGCCTCTGAACAAGGAACCAATCCATGAAACAAAAGAGATTTTTGCTTTTGCTGAGCGCAAGTCTTCTGTTCTTAGCAGGTTGTGCTCACAGTATCCATCAAGTGTATGTTTCAGAGCTGCAGCCCTATGCAAAAATTGAAAATGGAGACATTGTGAAGTCTCAAACAGAACAGTTTGTCGTGATGGGATTTGTTTTCGACACAAATTACGTGGATCAGGCAAAAGCCCAATTAGTCAATCAATGTCCCAACGGAGCCGTTACTGGAATTACGACTCAGTATATGACTTCGTTAAGCTTCTTTTCTTGGACCAATAAAATTCTCATGCAAGGAATTTGTCTGAAAAATTAAAAAAAGGATTTGATTCGAAATCAAATCCTTTTTCCTTTTACATCCCCTTCATCACTTCCCAGTGGCTACCTTCAGATGTGTCAGCAACTTGAATGCCCATTTTCGTCAGTTGATCTCGAAGCTCATCCGATTTCGAAAAGTCTTTTGCAATTCTGGCTGCGGCTCTTTCTTGAACTAAGGAGTCTACATCTGACCGTTGGAGATTCATTTGCACCAACAACATATCATCCAGTTGACGTAAAAATTCCTGTGGCGGTTCTTGAAACAAAGCCAACAAAGAACCCACACGCTGAAACCATTTCAGATAAGAATGCGCCTTTGCACTGACTGTCGCATTCATTTTCATTCCACGACGGAATTGCTGATTCAGTCCGCGCACCACTTCAAAAAGAGTAGCAAAAACCTGAGGTGTGGCAAAATCATCATTCACAGCAGCTGAAATATTTTCCCACGCCTGATTCAATTGTGCTTCCGTTGTTGCATCCACAGCAGCAGATCCAGATTCATCTTTAAAACTTTCCACCAAAGCCAAGGCCGAATAAATACGTGCCAAGCCTTTAATGGCCAAATCCGCGGTCTTATCTGAAAATTCTGCGGCCGTACGGTAATGCACAGAAAGCACCATGTACTTATAAACTTCCGCGGGATACTGCTTCAGAAACTCATGGGCATACAATAAATTCCCTAAGGACTTGGACATTTTCTGGCCACCAAAGGTGAACATATTTGTGTGCATCCAATACTTCACAAAATGTTTTCCCGTGCAGCCTTCACTTTGTGCCACTTCATTTTCATGATGAGGAAAAATCAAATCACTTCCCCCACCATGAATATCTACTTGATCTCCGATAAGGGTTTTTGCCATTGCCGAACATTCAATATGCCAACCTGGCCTTCCTGCCCCCCAAGGCGATGACCAAGATGGCTCTGCTGGCTTTGCTGGTTTCCAAAGTGCAAAATCCAAAGGATCGCGTTTTTTTGCATCCACTTCCACGCGGGCTCCACTTTGCAATTCATCAATTTGACGGCCACTCAGCTTTCCATATCCCTCAAAAGAACGGACGGAATATAAAACTTCACCATCTTCTGTCACATAAGCTTTTCCATTCAGAATCAAGGACTGAACCATTTGAATGATTTCAGGAATGTACTCGGTCACACGAGGATTGCTTGTATGAGGACTTAACTTCAGATCCTGATAATCCTGATAAAAAGCACGAATGTATTTTTCAGAAATTTGATCGCAGCTGACATTTTCTTTTGCTGCTTGAGCAATGATCTTATCATCCACATCTGTGAAGTTGTACACATACTGAACTTCATATCCCAAATGTTGCAACCAATTGCGAACAAAATTAAAAAAGACCGCCCCGCGAAAGTTCCCTACGTGCAAATATCCATAAACAGTGGGACCGCACACATACATACTGACACGCCCAGGATTCAAAGACTGAAAGGACTCTTTTTGACGTGTTAAGGTATTATAGATTTGCAAACTCACGCAGAAACTCCTGCCGCTAAAACTCGACGGACTCGGTCCAATAAACTTTCACGCGCCAAAAGTGGAACCAAAATTTTCAATTCAGCACCATGGGGCTTACCAATGACCGCCACACGAATCGGCATAAATAAAAACTTCCCTTTCACGCCAGCCTGATCCTTCACTTGATCTTGCAGTTTTAAAAATTGTTCTTCTGTCAGATATTTTTCTGACATCGCTTCAAGTCCCTGCATCCAAGATGTTAAAACTTTTTGAGTACTTTCCCATGTAAGGGCTTCTTTGGATTCATCATGAATCACAAAACTTTTATCAGATAAAGGACGATACAATTCAACAGCATCCGCAAAGGTTTCCATGCTGGTGCGAAAGACATCCACTGATTTTTTTTGCCGTTCTGGATCTGTAGGTAATTCTAAAGCTTCACGTTGAAAGAAAGGCTGACAATTTTTCCAAATCTCTTCCGAAGCTAAAGCTCGCAAGTACTGAGCATTCATCCACTTCAATTTTTTTACATCAAAAACGGCTCCTGATGGATTCAAACGGTCCACAGAAAAGGTTCTGATCATTTCATCCATGGAAATCATTTCATGACCTTCTGGATGACTCCAACCCAATAAGGCAATAAAGTTTTTCAATGCTTCAGGTAAATAACCAAGTTCTTTGAACTCATGGCAACTGGTCGCACCCTTTCGCTTGGAAAGCTTCTGGCGCTCTTCATCCAAGACCAAAGAAATATGACCAAATTGAGGCAATGGAAAATTCAAGGCTTCGTAAATCATCAGCTGACGCAAAGTATTTGGCAAATGCTCTTCCGCGCGCAAGACATGACTGATTTTCATCAAGGCATCATCCACCACACAGCAGAAGTTATATACGGGCATACCATCTGAACGTAGCAAGACAAAATCCCCCACCATATCACTTGGAAAACGAACTTCTCCCCGCACCAAATCCTGCAATAGAAAATCCTTTTTTAAATGTCGAGTTTTAAAACGCACAACAGCCTGCTGCCCTTGCGCAATTTTTTCCCGAGCTTCAGAAAGACTCATGTTTTCATAGGGAGATTGCACCTGTGGAGGTCTTCCAGCTGCCATGGCCTGTTCTCTTTGAGCTGTCAATTCAGCATCTGTTAAGAAGCAATAATAAGCTTTTCCAGATTCCAAAAGTTGGTCGGCATATTTTTTATAAATGTCTAAGCGACGACTTTGATAGTAGGGACCACAGCTTCCTTGGTCTTCCAATGTGACTGGATGAGGGCCCTCATCCCAAGATAATTGCAACCACTGCAAGTCTTCGATCACCATTTTTAATGAATCAACTGTGGATCGGGCCTGATCTGTATCCTCGATTCGAAGGATGAACTTCCCATTCATCTTTTTCGCGAAAAGATAATTGTACAAAGCTGTACGAGCACCTCCCACATGAAGATAGCCTGTTGGACTAGGAGCAAAACGCGTGCGAACTTCTTGGAAGCCTGAAGACATAAAAAAACCCCTTTGTTATGAACAAAGGGGCTATCATAGTCGATTTTTTTTGTCATAAGAACACTGTCAAAAGATATGTCGCAACATATTATGAAAATTGCAAATACTCTTGGCAAAGTTCTGGATCAGAAAGATTAAACAATCCCAAAAATCTGGCGAACTTCTTCTTTTGCTTGAAGTTCTTTTTGATCCACAGCCAATTCCAATTCTTTCATCAAAAGGCTGCGAGCTGTATCCAACATTTTACGCTCACCAAAGCTTAATTCTTTATCGACTTTTAATAAAAAGAGGTCGCGTAGAACTTCAGCAATTTCGAAAACAGATCCTGTTTTGATCTTTTCCATGTACTCGCGGTAACGGCGATTCCATGTTTGATTATCAATTTTAACTTCTGTTTCTTGCAAAATTTCTAAAACCTTGTTTGCTTCTGTTTTGGAAATGATGGGACGTAACCCCACATTGGCAACATTGGTCTTTGGAATCATAATCTTCATGCCCGTTTCCAAAATCATCACTGAATAAAACTCAGTTTTCGCTCCCATGATTTCTTTGGCTTCCACAGACATCACACGTCCAACACCGTGACCTGGATAAACAGCATGATCACCAACTTTAAAATCCACGATAATAGAGGACTTCACTTTCGGTCGCTCACCGGGTCTACCTGTTGGGCGACTTTTAAAACTGGCTTTAGGTGCCGTCATGAATACCTCCTTCAAGGGTAAAAAAAGGACATAAAAGGAACCTCGGGTGTTATATCAAAAATGACACAACTTATCAAACAACCATCTGCATTTATTCAAGTTTTTGAATTTTTTATAAGCCGCGTTTATGAAGAAATCATTAAGATTCAAGCTTTATCTTAGGTACTCAAAAACACTAGGCTTTATCAACTCAGATCCCAGTAAGAACGAGCGGTAGACAACTTCGGTCGTTAACCCCCTTCTTATAATTTCTGGTTGCATAGCATCGAAAAACATCCGGCGATGGAAATTGCGCTTCAGATAACCAAACCCCCGCCCCTGTTCCAGCAGAACCTTTTTTAAAAAATCCTGAAAGAGTTGTGCTGCCTGATCCTGCTGGTTTT
>CAZFSX010000101.1:5321-8625 GCA_964522115.1 uncultured Pseudobdellovibrionaceae bacterium
TCTTCTCGATCCTTCGAAAATTGACGAGTGATTTGATCCCACTGCTGAAAAAAAGACTCCTGATCCTGCAAGGGGCGACCCAAATGAGGTATGAATAGAAAAAAGGCTCCAGAGCTACGATACTTGATTTTTTCTAAATCCAATATGCGATGGTTGGATAAAATTATTCGTGGTTCAATCTTACGATCCTCAAATTGAACAGAAGTATGAAAAACACCGGATTGAAATAAATGTTGTTTGTAAATTTGATAATTCTGTTCATAGGACTCTGAAGAAAAATGCAAATAGTCGCGCTCGGTTTCACCTAAGGACTTCACAAAGGACATCCATCGAAGGGCAAGATCAAGACTCTCTTCTTGAGGATAACCGTTGTCTCGGACCATTTGGATTTCTCTTTTCAGCAATCCTATCTCATCCTGAATCTTGGATAAGGATTTGTGGAATTGGTCCCGTATTTGAGAGGACTTGACCCTTCCTACATCCAAACGACGTTGCTTCACCATGGCTGACAAAGAAATCAACTGTTTGAACATTCTGCGGAAAACATGAGCACTTTCAGGTGAATAAATTTCAACAGAATTGACCTGCCAATGGGGATTAATGGCAGCTAACTCAGTATCCAAAATATCTTGATGCTTAAAATGAGTCAGAGGAATCTCATGCGCCTGCACTTGAAGTTCTGGCAAATGTTTCTGCTGTAGTTCGGAGATCCAACTTTCACTGGCGAAAGCTGGGGATTCGTCTTCAAAAAGATCACCACAAGATTGCTTTGTCGCAAAAACATCGGCGGGAAAAAAAATCAGAAAGGCAACGCCAATAAGAAACCACAATATGACTCTTAGACTTTTCATTCTGAGACTCCAACCTTAAGTTTTGATGAAGATTTGTATCATTAAAAAGCAGCCAAATGCCACGTCTTTTTCTGTGAATTTTTCTTCAAAAATAACTTAAGAACTTTCCTGAACTAGCCGAAAGGATAGGTCAGGGGGAAACTTATGTTCGGGCAAAGAATTCTGCTTTGGCAGACCACTTTGAAGTCGGTCAAACTCATCACCAGCTTTATTTGGGCGGCGAGCTTGTGTTTCTCTTTGCTGGGATGCTTTCGCTTAGAAATGCAAATCGAAGATATCCAAAGCTTGAGTGCAGCAACCCTTCAAGCTCCTCCCCAAGATCAAATTATTCCCTTAGGCAATCTCAAGCTTCGATCTGATTATTATGTTCAGGCTGACTTTGATGCGCCCGTTTCAGAAGATACTCTTTCTATTTTTGAAGAATCCCCTACGGCGAAAGGGGCCTTTGAGATCATAAAAATTACAGATCTGGCGACCCCTTCCAACAGTCAAATCATCCAAGGAAAAAATGGAATATTTCGCTTGCAACGTCAAAATAAAGAAACGGAAAGTGTTCGCCTTCGAATGTCAATCCAAGACAAGGATAAAAATGTGAAGGAAGTCGACATCCATGTTCGTTGGATTCGAAGCCCTTACACTTGGCGTGGAACTTTTTCACAAGATCCCACTGATGGAAGAAACTGGTGTGGACCGATTGATCCCATCACACATCAATGTACTCAAGCACAAGATATTAGTATGATTCCCGACTTGGAGCTTTTTGGAACAAGTTTTATTTTTGACTCCCACTGCGTACAATGTGATGTCCGACAAGAATCTGATTTGAAACTAGGACCTGTACAGATCACTTCTCAATACAATGGACAGATTCAACTCTTGGCAGGCCATCATCTAAGTGTTTATGGAGCCTGGAGGCAATACGGAGGAAATATTTTAGTAACACCATCTGTTGGGACGTCCTTCATGGAAATCTATCAAGGCTTATCTGTACGAGGCAATGCTCGATGGAACTTTCCTGAACAGAATTTTTCGAAGCTCCAAATCAATATCCTTACACCCGGTGCTGACACTCCAATCGATGTTCTGGATCTGGATGCGGACACTGGCTTCGCGATGCCAGCCAATGTTTCCATTTTTTCTGATCGTCATGGGCAGATGTCTGAATCAACCATTCAACTTCGAAGACGATCAGCTCAACCTGCGATGCAATTCCAAAATCTAGAAGTTTCATCAAAAAGTTCAGACCTTCATTTTTCATCCCTTGTTTGCGACAACAACATGCAAAACTGCGCTGTAGAATCTTCGACCAAAGTTCAAAATGATTTTCATCTTTTAAATGGCGGTTTTTCGGGCTCTCTGGCCGTTGAAGGCAATGCGATCAACAATAGTTTGTCATTTCTAGGAAAAGGATCTCTCATTTTTACTGGAAGTCGCAATCAAACCTATGGTGGTGCTGATTCTGCGGAATGGCCAATCGTTCTTGTGAAAAAATCAAACCTTAGCCGTTTAGAGCCAAGCAATATATCTGCCGACATTTTTATGAAGGAATTTCATCTTCATGGTGGTCAAGTTCTGTTCCCTTCATCCATTTCCATCAATCCTCAAATTGAAACTGTTTCCCAATTGCTTTTTGAAGTCAGAAAACTTTCAGCCACAGATCCAGACCCTTTGATACTGAATACAGACTCTCAACCCTACAGTCTGAATCTGATGCCCGATCCTTCTGGATGTGATAAATATGGCGGCGTTCCACCTCAAGTCCTTATGGCAAGTCAATTACCTCTGAAATTCAGTGCTGTCACACTGAACTCCAGATCCTCCAGTCCCTTATGCAATGGGAAAGACGTTCACTTCGCTTGGACAGGTGCGGATATGCCTGATATCCAAACAACCAGCCTAATTCTGATGTCAGGAGTTTTTGATATTCCCTATGTTGTTGTTCAAAACCAACTGATCGCCTTAAATGTTTCTGCAAAAAACCTGGTTAATGGAGGTCGTGGATACATTGAACTTGCAGATACAGGAAATTCTCTGCCTGCAAATATTCTAGTAACAACATCTCCTGGTGCTGAAAACTTTCAAATCCCATCCATCCTTGCTTATTCGACCACGGGAGTTCTGATTACAGCTTCTGAATTTAGAGTTGAATCCTTGATGTTTACGGATGATGTTCCAATGATTCAATTTCATAGCCCTTTGGAAAACTCAAAAACACGTCTTACCATTCAACCGACACATGCAACATTGCCTTCTATGATACCCTTTTTTAACCCAACTCATCCTATTCTTCTCAAACTTCCAAGTGACATCCCTATCACTGGCCTAGGGCTTGTAACTGTGCAACCTCGGATCAGGGATTCCAGCTGCATACTATTTCCTCGAGGCCAAGTATACTTATCCAAATCATCCATTGATAGCTTTCAATCTCTTCCAAGCATTGTCGAATGTACTCT
>CAZFSX010000102.1:0-8624 GCA_964522115.1 uncultured Pseudobdellovibrionaceae bacterium
GATCTTTCCATTCTCTTCTTTCTGGGCAATCCAAAATTTTACTTTTGGGAATCCTTAAAACTTTCGTCAACCACGAGGTTCGAGCTAAATAGCGACATTGCAACCAGGGCTGAGTAAAGAATAAAACCTCCAATGTTTTTTTTAATTCAGCGTCTGGATCTTTCCAACCATTGGGATCTAAAAAAAAGTTTCCACGAATTTTTGAAGTGAAAGTCAAGGCCGAGAACCTGCGGTAAAAACTTGGAACTTGATAGTGACCTAGCGCGAGCCATTCTGGTTTTGTTCCAAGCTTGAAGAGTTGAGCTTGAGTTTGAAGTTCTGCCAGTTCCATGGATGGATCCGGAACTTCTGATAAAGAAAAACCCCACGCCATCGGTGGGGTTATCATCACATACAAATATAAAAGAAATTTAAGAACCATGACAAAGAGATTGCAAACCTTGGTCTTTTCGAACTTCATTGCGCAAGCGGCTTACAAATTCCACAGAAGATGTTCGTGCTGATGGCATAATTTCAGTCAATGATCTCTGGGCAAAGGATTCAAAAGAATTGATGGCATCATCTGAATAACAACCATTCAATACTGCCAAAGTGTCCAGTTTTGTCCCGTAACCTTGGGCCATTTCACGATTCAGATCCTGTTGATTCACTTCCACATAATACTGCATTTTTTTCTCGTTCATCACAAGCCCACTGGCCGAGCAGCCTGATGTTCCAAATGTAATACCAAATTCTTGGGAAAGAAAACTGTGATTGGTTGTCACTGCCAAAAGTTGCAAGATTTTGGAATTTTTTTGGATGATCAACCCACCTAGACCACAACCAGCATCGCCGGCATAGCTCATCGTTGTTAAAAAGAAAGAAGTTAGGACTGTAATAAAAAGTTTCGATTGCATTGTTCCTCCATGAAAAAATGTGTCCTTTTATTGTGATGAGAACTTCATGTCTGATCAACGAAAAATTCCATCTTCAAAGGTGCAAAAGTAAAATTGACCCAGCTCGACAAAGACATAGTCGTGTTCATCTGACTCTGATGTCTTTTTATCAGGCTGTATGAAGAAATTTTCAAGATCCATTCTTAGACTCATTTTTTCAAAACAGACTGACGATAGGAACTTGCTTATGAAAATGATTTTCAACTTAATTGATTTTTTGATACCGAAAGAAATTTTCGAACAGTCCGTGGATCATATCTCGCGGGTGCGCAACTATGTTGTTATGAATTTATTTGCGACTGCAGCCACGGCTACTTTTGCTTTTCGAAATAAGGACCTTATCGAATCAAAAACCATTCATCTTCAATGGCTTTCCGTGATCATTTCCATCTTTGCTTATTTGATCTTTCGACGTACACGAAAACATGTCTTTTCCATGAATCTTATCCTTGCTTCTATCTTTTTAGTGATGATGAGAGGAAATATGTACAATGGCGGCCTTCATGCTCCAGGGATTGTATGGCTGAGCGCCATGGCTTTTGCTGCGATTACCATTGTTGGTACCAGGTGGTCACTCATTTGGGCCTTTGTTTTCTCTGGATGGGTGACGTTTTTATACTTTGCCCCCACTTTGGGTTTTACCATTGAAAACCGAATCCCTGCCGAATACTCACTTCAGTTAAAATTTACAGCCCTGTTCGGGAGCATTATTTTTCTCTCCTTCTTAACATTTATTTCTGAAAATAACCGACGCCGTTACCTTGAAGAGTTAGAGCAAAAAAACAAAGATATTCAGAATCTTGTTCGGGTTCTATCTCATGATCTATCGACCCCTATTTCTGTTTTTCAAGTGACTTTAGATCTTCTATTGGATGCACAAGAAGGTCTGGATCCCAAAAACACAAAACTTTTAAAAAGAATGGAAAAAGCAAGTCACCATATGCGAGAAATTGTGCATAATGTACGAGAGTTTCAAGCCGTAGCTTCAGGAAAAACAAAACTTTTTCTTCAGCCAACTGACTTAAAAGAAATTATTCTTGAAGCAGAGGCCCTTTTTGCAAATAAACTGCAAGAAAAAGAACTCCTGCTTCAATTGAATACCGAAAAGGATATTCCTCATGTTTTAGCTGAAAGACGTAGTTTATTTTATCATGTGATCAACAATCTTATATCCAATGCGATTAAATTTTCTCACCATGGACAAAGAATTGAAATCAAAATTTGGAGTGAAAATCAGACTGTCTATTTTTCCATTCGGGATTATGGACTCGGTATTCCTGAAGAGATCCAAAAAAATCTATTTGATTCAAATAAGAAAACAACACGTCCTGGGACAAAGGGAGAAATCGGTACAGGTTTTGGAATGCCTTTGGTTAAGGCCTACCTAGAAAACTTTGCTGCCGAAATTCAAGTTCAATCATGGACTAAGTCTGAAGATCGAGATGATTCAGGCACCTTAATCACGCTGCGCTTTCTGTCCGCAACTCCGTCGAATATGGAAAAGTTAAAAATCAGTGCATAAAAAAAGCATGCGTAATGGATCTCGCATGCTTTTTTATTATTTAAAATAGATTGTCTTTAATCAGCCAAAATATCAACCGTGATATCTTGATCATTCATAGAATTTCCAGTGAATTCAATACGAGAAACAACATTGTAATAGGTATAACGATCGTTGATATCTAAACGAATTTTTGAAAAAAGCTGCAAATATCGAAACTGATCGACACGACCTGTTTGAAAATAATGTTGAACTTCTTCCATAAGATTCGATTCTGGATGGATGCCAATTTTCACAAAAGCCTTTTTGATAGCCTTTTGTAAACGAAGTTCGTAGTCGGATGTCATAAACTCTTCATTGCGAAGGTTCTGATCTTGCAAAAACTTCAAGTCAGCATGGGCTGAAAAAGAGACCAAGACCGCAGCTAAAATAGAAAAAATCTTTTTCATCGAAAACTCCTTATTTTCAGGGGACTGGTGATTCAGTCCCCCTGACTTAACCGGAATTGGATGAAAAGAAAAGTCAAGAATCTGTCAGAATCAAACTTCGTGTAAAAACCACTGAGAATCCAGACGTACCTGAGGCAATAAAACGGCTTCAGGGTCCCGCTCTCCGACAGATAAAACCATGACGACTCGGTCTGCACATCTCAACCCAAGAGTTTTCCGAACGCGGACTTCATCCATTCCCTCCATCGGGCAAGTATCAAAACCCTGATTGGCAATGGAAAGCATAAAGTTTTCACAGGCCAAGGCTGCTGATTTGATAGCGATTTCTTGAATATCTCGTGAAGTCGCAGGCTTTCGCACCATAGGGCGAAAGAGACCAATGATCGCGAACAGAACAAGCTTCACGCATCCCAACCATCTTAATCCATAAAATAAGGGCATTACTTTTTCATAATAATCGATGACTCTTTGATCTGCTTTTTGACCACGAAGAACTTTGGCCACTTCCCTAGCATTTCTTTTCCAATCCCGAGTGGTTGCCACGGCCACGACCAATTCTTGAGCTGTTCTTGCCGCCCCTTGGGAAAGACATGCTTCCACCAATTTCTGCTTCTTGTCTGCAGAGCGAACCCAATAAAATTCCCAACTTTGCATATTTGATGAATTGGGGGCAATCAGAGCATGCGCCAGTGCCTGACGAATCACGGCTTCGGGTACGGGTTTTGTCGTATAAGCACGAATGCTGCGTCGACGTTCGATGACCTTTTCAAATTCCATATGTTTCCTTTTTGAGTATTTTTTAAATCCTTGACCCCAATTCAAATCCATCCCGAATCGCAGCCTTGGCATCTAACTCCAAGGCAACTCGCGCCCCACCGATCACGTGAACTTCCGGGTGGGAAGAGCTCTTCATTTCAGCTGATAAGTCCTGCAGTTCCTTGGACAGGATATCGAAAGACACTTGACCTGCACAAATAATGATTTGATCCACTGCGAGCAGTTTTTCCTGACCTTGATGTTGAATCAAGAATCCCTGCTCTGATAACTTTTGATATTGAACTCCAGACAACATATGAACCCCTGCAGACTTTAAAGCTGCTCGATGAATCCATCCTGTGGTTTTTCCCAAGTTCTTACCCAAAGATTGATCTTTTCTTTGCATCAAGAAAATTTCAAAATCATTTCCCTGCTGCAAGCGAAAGGGCTTGGGATCTTGAAGTCCACCGACAAGATCTTGTTGACGACCAATGCCCCATTCTTTTTCAAACTCCAAAATTCCATTTTGTTTTTCCACTGCAGATTTTTTTAAGCTTCTTTCCTTCATGGCGTGCAAAACAAATTTAGCGACATCAAAACCAATTCCTCCTGCACCGATGATGGCGACCCTGTTCCCAACAGGAACTTCACCTTTCAATATTTGCAAGTAAGATACCACCTGCTTCCTATCTTCGGCTTCTTTGAAACCTTCCAGATTCAGAGTTCGTGGAAGAATCCCTGTTGCAAGAATAACTTTCGAAAATGCCTGCTGAATCAACTCTTGCGCGCTCACTGTTTTTCCAAGATGAACTTCTACCTGCAATTCTTTCAACTGATTTTCAAAATAACGAAGCGTCTCTGCAAATTCTTCTTTTCCAGGTACTTTCTTTGCCAGATGAAATTGTCCACCAATTTGTGTTTGTTGATCGAACAAATGGACATGATAACCTCGAGCAGCCAGCGTGCAGGCAGCCGTCATACCTGAAGGCCCTGCTCCGACCACGGCAATTTTCTCTGCACGAGACTTTAATGTTGGTGTGACAAGAGGGAACTCCATTTCATATCCAGCTCGAGGGTTCACCAAACAACTTGCATTTTTTCTTGAAAAAATATGATCCAAACAAGCTTGATTGCAGGCAATGCAAGTATTGATCAGCTGAGGTTTCCCTTCAGACGCCTTCACTCCAAAATCAGCATCCGCTAACCAAGGACGTGCCATCGAGATTAAATCACTTTGTCCCTGTTTCAATATTTGTTCGGCCACTTCGGGTGTATTGATACGATTCGAAGCGATCACTGGAATCTGCACATGCTTTTTAATTTCTTCGGTGACCCATGTGAATGCCGCACGAGGCACATCCGTTGCTATCGTTGGTACACGAGCTTCATGCCAACCAATGCCTGTTCCTAAAATACTTGCACCCGCCTTTTCAATCATCTTGGCAACTTCAATATTCTCTTGCAAAGAATTTCCACGGGGAACTAGCTCCAGCATAGATAATCGATAGATGATGAGAAAATCTTCTCCCACCGCTTGACGAACGGCTTTCACAATTTCCACTGCCAGACGAGCGCGGTTTTCTAAACTACCACCCCATCGATCTGTACGAGTATTTGTTTTCATCGTTAGAAATTCATTGATCAAATATCCTTCGGATCCCATGATTTCAACACCATCATAACCCGCCTTCTTTGCGAGCACAGCTGTTCTGGCAAATGCTCGGATCGTTGATAAGATTTGTCCTTCGGTCATGGCTCGTGGCTGAAAGGGAGTGATCGGAGACTTTGCGCGTGTTGGCCCCAAAGAAAATGGATGATATCCATACCTGCCCGCATGCAAAATTTGTAAAGCAATTTTTGCACCATGCTTATGTACGGACTCTGTGACTGGACGATGTTTGAAAATTTGCCATGGCTTTGTCAGCATGGATGAAAACGGAACCAACCAGCCTCTCCAATGTGGGGCAAATCCTCCTGTAATGATCAGTCCAACACCTCCGGCGGCCCGCTCCTCGTAAAACTTCGCCAACTGCTTTAAGCTGAAAAACCGGTCTTCAAGCCCTGTGTGCATGGAGCCCATCACAAGACGATTGCGCAAAGTCTGTTGACCTACTTTCAAAGGTTCAAACAGATGAGGATAATGAGCATTCATGAAGTCCATCCTTTCAAAAAAGAAAATCAAAGATTTTCATCCAATGAAATGGATTTTAGCTTGAGGATTTTGAAAGTGACATGACTTTTTCAAAGCACTCTTTGAAACAACACTTATGTTACAATATTTTTAGCTAATGAATTTTCCCGTCCAAGCGTGCCTTGCATAAAAAGGGAATCAGTCGAAAACCAAGACTTGCAAAACAAAAGGCCCAACCAAGAGCTGCGAAGAAGATCCACACTTCATAAAAACTTGGCCAGATTTGCGTCGCCACCAAACGAAAAAAGGCAGCGATGAAAAGAAATGAAATCCCCCAACGATCACTTTTTGTGAAAGTAAATTTTCTCCCTGTATGTCCTTGAGATATTCTTAACATCATCGCCGACACCACGATCCCCATGCAAAGAAATGTAAAGATATGAATCACAACAGATCCGACGGGATGCCAAAATCCCATCAATACCAGCGCTTGGGAAAAAAAATGCAAGATCAAGCCAAGATAGCCCAAGTAACTCAGGCTGATCCCAAAGTTTTGGAAGGCTTGAACTGGCTTCCATAAACAAAATCGAAGCAACAATAAACTTCCTATGAATATCAATGCCACCACAGAAAGGTGAACAGGAAGTTGTTTTTCAAAAATGAGTAAAATCGCCAAAAGTTTAATAGAGGTATCTAAATAAAAGTTTCTGTACAAATGAAGTTGGAACGCATTTTTCATAAATTGAGTCAGAGTTCGTTCAAACATCACAACAAAGGCAACTCGAAACAATCCGATCGTCATAGCAATTCCATCGCTGAAATGCGATGGATTCAGAACAAGATCTTTTGCAACAAGAAAAAGCGGCAAAACAATCAGAAAGATAAAATTATCCCGGTAGCTATCTTGTTTTCGATAGAAGTAAAGTGTCCAAAAAATATAAGTCGCAATGGAAATCAAAAACAAGTGACTGAAGATCCAAGTCACTTGTGCTGGCAAGATACCAAGATAAAAAATGGAAAACCTTTCCACCAACCACAAGACTGCCATCAGTGCAAGGATTGCTCCATGAATACCTCGCACAGAAACCCAATTCTTACTTGCTGTCAGAAGAAATCCTCCCAAGACAGCCCATCCAAAACCAAAAAACATTTCGTGCGCATGCCACTGAACCGAGGACAACCCTCCGGGTGGAATTTGAATTTTTCCTGCATACAGAAAATACCAAACCAACGGCGCAACAGAGCCGAAAATAAAAGCAAAAGTAAAGAAAGGTCGAAAGCCTGCCTGCCATAGGGGATGTTCAAATTTCATGGGCACACTCTTTTCTGCGAACCAAAATCCTTCGCGGATGGAATCATAAAATGAAAATCAGAAACAATAAATGGAGTCAAAAGAAAGATAGGTCTGTTGGGGATGAATGGTCAATCTATAAATTTGAAGTGCCTTAAAGTCAACGAACCTGCTGTGCAGAAAAAAAATTCTGGCTGACTTTTTTCTGAACTGACTCTTTTTTCAGCGCCAATTCTTCATAACGCAAGACCAAAGAATTTTCCTGGCAATTTCTACTTGTAAGCCCCGTCAACACTTGATTTATTAGAAGTCAACTTTGGAGCACGAAGGAGCCACCATGAATCCCGAAATCAATTCCTATGAAACGACTACAGGCCAGAAAGACCAGAGTCTGAATATGAACACAAAATCCAGCAATAAAAAAACGGTGAAAGCACCTCAAAAAAGAAATACCCAATTCACCGATGCTTTTTCTGAAGAGATTTTCGATGCCACTTATAAATTCACCGGTGAAAACGATATCAACGATCGACATCTGGCCATTGCAAAAGATCTTGCCTCTGTTGAAAAAGTCGAACTTCGAGATGAGTGGACTGAAAAATTTCTAGATATTTTGGAAGACTTTAAATTTGTTCCAGGTGGACGTATCACATCCAATGCGGGAACAGGTTTAAAAGGAACAACCTACATCAATTGTTTCGTCAGCGGATTCCGCGGTGAAAACCAAGATAGTATGGAAAGCATCATGGATGAATTGCGTCGCCAAGCTTTGATTCTGAAGTCAGAAGGCGGCTATGGTTTCTGCGCTGATGTGATGAGACCTCGTGGTGCCTACGTCGAAGGAATTGGAGGAGACTCTCCTGGTGCTGTGAAACTGCTAGAAATGTGGGACACGCAAAGTTCTGTCATCACGGCGGGAAGTGGTTTTAAAAAAACAGAAAATAAAGGAAAGAAAAAAATCCGTAAGGGTGCTCAGATGGTGACAATGTCTGTCTACCATCCAGATATTGTGGAATTCATCACTGCCAAACAGACGTCGGGTCGTCTGACAAAGTTTAATATGTCTGTTCTGGTTTCGGATGAGTTCATGACAGCAGTTGAAAAAAATCTTCCATGGAATTTGGAATTTCCAGACTATGAAAATGCCAAAGAAGAATACAAAAAGTTCTGGGACGGTGATCTTTCTTCTTGGAAAAAGAAAAATCTTCCGGTGAAGATTTATCAACATTTTGAAAATGCCAACGAACTTTGGGACTTAATCATGAAGTCCACTTACAATCGCAATGAACCTGGAATTTTGTTCATTGATACAATCAACAAGCTGAACAATTTGTACTACACAGAACATATCAATGCGACAAATCCCTGCGGTGAACAGGTTCTGCCTGTGGGTGGAGCATGCTTGCTTGGATCCATCAACTTAACTCAGTTTGTGGATACTCAAAACAATACTTGGGATTATAAAAAGCTAAGTTCTGTCATTAGCACAGCTGTGCGATTTATGGACAATGTGAATGATAAAACTTTAGTTCCTCTTCCAGAACAAGCAGAAAGCTTGAAA
>CAZFSX010000103.1:0-8596 GCA_964522115.1 uncultured Pseudobdellovibrionaceae bacterium
CGTCGACATAATGTACTTCTATTTCACATGAATCTTCTCAAACCCAATTGAATAACTTCACAAGCAGAATTCAAGTCAACAACCTTAATTTTGTATTTATCCTAGGAGCTGCGTTTTATTGTTTACAATAACATTTGTCTTTATCTATTATTTACAGACTTTACTAAGGAGAATTTTATGCAAACGCAATTGCCTAAGGAAATAATTCAAGGGCACAATTATATTGGTGGTAAGTGGGTCGAGGGCCTAGCGGGCTCATTTTCTGTGCATACTCCTTATAACAATCAACAAATTGGCAAGGTGAGCATTCCATCCATAGAACAAATAGACAAAGCGATTCAATTGGCCGCGAATGCCCAACTTATGTGGGGCAAAACTCCAGCCAAAGAACGAGCCAAGGTCTTATTTAACTTACGAACAATTTTGTTGCGCGACAGTGATTCCATAGCCCATTTAAAAAGTGCTGAATGTGGAAAGACCTTTGCTGAAGCTAAAGCAGGATTAATGAAAGGCATCGAAGTTCTTGAGTTTGCCCTGTCTATTCAAAATTTAGACTTAGGTGGTAAAGTCGAAGTTTCTAGAGGTGTAACTTGTGAATACAAGAGGGAACCCTTAGGTGTCGTTGCCAATATAACTCCATTTAATTTTCCGGCGATGGTACCCATGTGGACCATCCCCATTGCACTCGCTTTGGGCAATTCCTATATTTGGAAACCCTCGGATAAAACACCTCTGACCGCCATCAAAATTGCAAATGCTTTAAAAGAAGCCGGCTTACCAGATGGGGTCTTCACAGTTTTGCATGGTGGCGCATCCACTGTGAATGCGATCATCGATCATCCCTTAGTGAAAGCCATTGGCTTCGTGGGTTCAACTAGCATTGCAAAATTAGTTTATCAGCGCGGAACACATTTAGGAAAAAGGGTCCTTGCCTTGGGTGGTGCCAAAAATCACATTTTATTACTTCCTGATGCGAATCCTGAATTAAGTGGAATAGGTATTTCAGATTCCTTCACTGGTTGCGCCGGTCAACGTTGTATGGCGGCTTCTGTATTATTAGCGGTCGGTCATGTGGAAACGCATATAGAAAAAATTATCTCTCGAGCTTCTTCATTGAAGTTAGCAAAAGATATGGGAGCCTTGATCACAAAAGAACAAAAACAATTTTTAGTTGCTGCGATCGAGCGTGCTGAAAAATCTGGCGCAAAAATCTTATTAGATGGCCGCAAGGCAAGCGCACCTGAAGGTTTATCTGGTGGCAATTGGTTAGGGCCAACGATTTTGGATATGGTTCAAACAGGTACCGAAGCTGCAACCAATGAATTATTTGGTCCAATCCTGAGTATTATTCGTTGTAAAGATATTTCAGAAGCTTTAAAAATTGAAAACTCAATTCCATATGGAAATGCCTGCAGCGTGTTCACCTCGAATGGAGCTTTGGCCGATCGTGTGATCAATGAAGCCTCGACAGGAATGGTGGGCGTCAATGTCGGAGTACCTGTTCCCAGAGAACCCTTTTCCTTCGGTGGCATCAATGCATCGAAGTTTGGCCAGGGGGATATCACTGGCCATCAAAGCTTAGATTTATGGTCGAACACAAAAAAAATCACAACCAAATGGGAAATGCAAAGTGATTCAAATTGGATGTCCTGACCTTCGTATCATTTCTGGTGTAGAAAATGTAAAAAAGGTGAATGATTTTGTTGCTCATTAGAAAAAAGGAGTTTTCGTGCAAATCGATATTAAAAAGCGATCCAACCATGTTATTTTGGCTTCGCATTCAAATTTAAAATACAAAGAAACTTTACCCATTCATTGGGGTGCCACGACAGCGATGGAACGTGGTCCTGTCGTCGCATCAAATACCAATGCCAAAGCTAGAAATGCGATAGGTACTCACAGTGGAAGTTATGCCGTTTATAGAGCTTTATCTATTGCTAGTGGTAAATTTGATTCCCATCACAAACCAGACTTACATAACACTCAAAGCCCCGTTAAAATTGGCCCCTATCCACAATGGACAGATCCATTAAAAATGGTTTCTGTCGATCCTTGGGGATTGGATCCAAAAGAAAATTTCAAAGTTTTATTTGAGCAAGGCTATGATATTCGTCCAACAATTGCAGTGACCCAAGCGCATTTACAAATTCCTGAAATCAGTGAAGCTATCAAAGCCGGTCGTTTAAAACCTGATGGCAATATCGTCAAAGACAACTTGGATGTCAAAGTAACAAAAGTAGCCATCGATCCAGTTTGGTACTTACCTGGAATTGCACAACGCTTAAACGTCGACGAGGGGGATTTACGTCGCATTTTATTTCAAGAAACAGGCGGGATGTATCCTGAATTTATTACTCGTCCAGATTTAAAAGTTTGGTTACCACCTATCGGAAGCTCGACAGCCTATATTTTTGGCGATGCAAAAGATTTAGCTAACTCAAATATTGAACTCACCTGCCGAGTCCATGATGAGTGTAATGGTTCAGATGTTTTCGGATCTGATATTTGTACGTGTCGCCCCTATTTGATGTATGGAATCGAAGATGCGGCTCGGACTGCCCAACGTGGTGGAGTGGGAATTATTGTGTACTATAGAAAAGAAGGTCGAGCCTTGGGTGAGGTGACTAAATTTTTAGTCTACAATGCAAGAAAGCGACAAGCCGGTGGCGATACTGCTGCTACATATTTTCAAAGAACCGAATGCGTTGCTGGAACTGAGGACGCCAGATTTCAAGAATTCATGCCTGATTGTTTGCACTTCTTTGGAATTACAAAAATTCATAATCTCCACTCAATGAGCAACATGAAATACGATGCGATTGTCAACAGTGGAATTGAAGTGATCAATCGCATTTCTATTCCAGATGAGTTAATTCCAAAAGATGCACAAGTGGAAATGGAAGCAAAAAAAGCTGCAGGATATTTTTCTAAAGAAGCCAAAAAATCCAAATCAGATTTGCTCAAAGTGAAGGGGCGGGATATTGATGAAAAAAAATAATACCAATCAAAATCTGGATCTTACAGATGATGAAATTCATTTTATCCTGTCTCCAAAGGCCATTCGAGATCGTGCTGAAAAAATATTTCAATTGTCCAAATTGGGCCATACGTCTTTTCAGTATCATCCCGAAAAATTTCAACCCACCGTGGATTATGTTTTACAAGTCATAAATAAAAACTATCCAGATTTAAATATCCCATTTCATTCCCGATGGGGACATTTTCGCGCAGGAAAAATTGATCGAGCTGCCATGTTGGATCAACAAATAAAGACTGAATCTAATTTAGAAAAAGCTCGCATCAAATTAGATTTAGTCATTACATCCGTTTTATTAGATGCTGGAGCCGGAGCTGATTGGAAATATTTCGAAGAAAGTTCAAAACAAAATTTCCAAAGGTCAGAAGGTCTAGGCGTTGCTAGTTATTATATGTTTTGTTCTGGAGTCATGAGCGCTGACCGTCATACTTGTCAAGCAGACCAAAAAGGACTTGGGCAAATTCAGGTCGAGGATTTAAAAAAATATTTTCAAGTGACAAATGAAAATCCGTTGGTCGGTGTTGAAGGTCGAGTTCAATTATTAAATAATTTATCAAAAGCGATGGACAACAAGACAATATTTCCAAAAGGACGTCCTGGAAGTATTATCGATTACTTATCAGAAAAATATGGGAACCAGATTCCTGCCACAGCTATTTTGAGAGCTGTCTTAGACGGTTTAGGATGTATTTGGCCTGGTCGTCTGATGGCCCATGGTGTGAACTTAGGTGATGTTTGGAAGTATGGCGGCTGGAGTTTCAACACGTCGGATGCAAACAAGACTCCTGATGCAAAACTTGTCGACTCCCTGGTACCCATCCATAAGTTATCGCAGTGGATGACATACTCGCTCATCGAACCTATCAACGAGGCAGGCTTTGAAGTCACGGGTGTGGATCAATTAACAGGTTTAGCCGAATACAGAAATGGCGGGCTGATGTTGGATGCAGGATTAATTTCTTTTAGAAATTCAGAAGATGCATTAAAATCTTGGTCGCCCGATTCTGATTTGATCATTGAGTGGCGGGCTTTAACGATTTACTTATTGGATCAAATCGGTCATGCCGTACAAAAATCATTAAATAAAAGTTCACAAGAATTTCCTTTAGCCAAAGTGCTTGAAGGCGGAACATGGTGGGCAGGTCGTTACTTAGCTCAAGAAAAAAGACTGGGTGGAACTCCCCCACTCAATATCATCAGCGATGGGACTGTATTTTAATTTTATAGAGAAAGAGGTAGGCATGAAACAGACATCGGTGCAAGTAATCGATCATCCACTGTTAAAACATAAATTGGGTTACTTACGAGACAAAACAACAAGTTCATCCGAGTTCCGTGACTTAATGAAAGAGATCAGTCGAATTCTAGCTCACGAAGTGATGCGAGACTGGAAAGACATGCGTTCCGTGGAAATTGAAACACCCATTGCAAAAACACAAGTGGAACGCATTCAAAATGCACCCGTCGTCGTTTCGATTATGCGTGCAGGAAATGGAATGCTGGATGCCGTCTTATCGATGATCCCCTTTGCGTCGGTTGGTTTTATTGGGATATATCGTGATAAATTTATCCACAATACGGTTGAGTATTATTTTAAAATGCCAGTCGATATCAAAGGTAAAATGACGATCATTTGTGATCCATTGGTATCGACTGCGGATACAATGATTGCAGCGATTGATCGATTAAAAAGCTATGAGGTCAAAGAAATTAAAATTCTTACGATTTTGGTCAGCGACGTGGCTATTCAACGCATTCACCATCTGCATCCAGATGTAAAAATATTAACTTTAAATATTGAAAAAGAAATTAATGATCTTGGCTATTTAGTTCCTGGTTTGGGAGACGCCGGTGACAGATTATATCAAACCAAATAGAACTCCTACTTTCAGACCCTTTATTTTGGGTGTCGCAGGAGGCAGTGGATCCGGTAAAACTTTTTTTGCAAAGGCTTTACTTAATACATTGGGTACCGATTGCTGTCAGATTGTTTATCAGGATAATTTTTATTTTGATCAATCAAATCGATTTGATTTTGACGGTGGTTCTGTCAATTTTGACCATCCAGACAGTATTGATTTTTTAAAATTGGCCGATTGCTTAATGAATCTTAAGTCTGGCCATAGCACAGAAATTCCCTCCTACGACTTTTCAACTCATCAACGACGTGTCGAAACCCTAACTGTACTTCCCAAACCTATCATCATTGTCGACGGCATTTTAATTTTTCACTCAACAGAAGTTCGAAATCTATGTGACGATTTAGTATTTTTTGACACCCCGGAAGACCTGCGCTTTCGTCGACGAATGGAGCGTGATATCGTTGAACGCGGCCGCACACCTGATGGTGTTCGTCAGCAATTTTATAACCAGGTCAAACCCATGCATGATCTCTTTGTTGAACCCTCTAAAGAGTTTGCAAACTTCATCGTGAAAGATCTTGGAAATTTTGAAACTGCGATAGAATTGTATTTAAGAAGATTTTTAGACAAAAAAAATCATTTATAATATTAAATCCCGCTTTCAATAAAAAAGAAGTCTCTTTGCACAACAAAGAGACTTCTTTTTTTGAGTCATTGAAAATCCATAGCCACATTGCTTTTGGCTAATAAAGTAATCGCAACTGCATACCGTACACGCCAGGAGATCCTCCATCGAACACTCCTGTGTAGTTCGCGACGATTTCCATCTGGGTTTCTGACAAACGAAAAAGCCTAAGACCTAAATTGATCTGCCCTGAAAAACCACCTGCATTTTTTTGATTTCCACTGGCATAACCAAACCCCAAACTTGCACCTACCAATGGTGATACAGATGTTGTGAATGGCAAGTAAGACATCCCAAGACCCCCATGCCATAGGGATCCCTTGGAATTGACGACGCCCAAAATATCCGCTTTCAATTCCGCCGTGGTGGCCACTTCCCAATGATGACCATAGGAAAATCCATACATGACTTTAGAATCGCCAATGGATGAAGATCCATAGGGACCAAATCCAAAGGAAGACAGCGACAAGGATTTTTGTCGACGAGAAATTTGCTCAACTTCTCCATCTTCAATTTCTCCGACACGGGCTTCGCCCTGGCGTTGTCGAACTTTTCCTGACTTCATTTGACGAACAGTTTTTCCATCCTTCTGAATCACAGTTTCTTCGACAGCCCTTTCGCTATCGTTTTCGAATCTAACAGTTTGATCAGAATCTTTTGAATTGGATCCTTGAGATTGGGCAAAACACACATTGGATCCAAGCACAGAAAGCCCAAACAAAACAGAAAAAAAAGTTTTCATGACAGAACCTCACTCTCGTCTTTTTTTGTATTTCAAATTCGTATTTCAATATTGAAGTACTTTTTTAAGTACAAGAGCTTCCTACGACAACTGAGGCATTAAAAACAAGACTCCACCAAAAGGAATTGATCCAAAACATCTTTTTGGAACACTCTGAGGAATAAACTTGCTTGAAATGCCTATCAAAGTTAAATTAATCATGTATCAAAATAACTTCTCATAGGTATTCAATGAATCAAATCAATGTTAAAAAACTTATTTCCTATTGGACTGAAGGATCTCTGGAGGATCTTCAGACATCTCTGGGCATTTCCAAGGAACTGCATCGTCATCTTCATGCACTTTTTTTTCTTCATTTATCAATTGAAAAAATATTGAAAGCTCTTTTTGTATCTGTAAAAAAACAACATGCGCCACTTTCTCACAATCTTGTCTATCTAGCATCAATACTTGAGTTGAATTTAACAAAAGGTCAAATGTCGTTCTTAGGCGAACTGAGTGAATACAATATTCAATCAAGATATCCTGATGAACGTCGAGCCATCAAAGACAAAATAAAGGCGACGGATTTTAAAAAATATTACAAACAAGCCGTCGAATTTCACACATGGATATCTCAGAAATTAAAAGACTCGTCCTCGACTACCGCCGACTCTTGAAGTCTCGGAATGTCACACCTGATGTATTGATCTTATTTGGATCACAAGCTCGAGGCTCTGCAAGACCCGATAGTGATATTGATCTGGCTGTTGTCTCTCGCTGCTTAGGCAAAGATCGATTCAAAGAGGGTGTACGCTTAAATAAATTAGCCCGTCAAATTGATCCAAGATTTGAAGTTATTCCCATTGGAATTGAGGATTATCTTCAAAAAGAAACCCTTTCTCCCATTCTGCATGAAATTAAAAAAACGGGCCTTATTTTATTTTAATTTTCATGGACATTTACTTTCAGGGCCTGATGTTAATACTTAAACCAATCCATATTCCAACAATAGGTTTCTTCCGACGGGGAAGGCCCAACGATCTTCATCACTTCTTCAATGTATTTTGGCAGAAGACTTCGAATTTTTTCTGCATCCGAAACAGACAAAGACATGGGTGAAGTAAAAAACAAATTACTTTCAGAAAATTTTTCCATTTCAGGAAAGCTGCGCACACGCCAATTTTGATGGTGCTTCAAAACATGGGGTGAATCGGAACCAAGGTGTGTGCGAGCAGATCCATACGCTAAACTTCCATTTTTCCACTGACACAAATCATGCTGTATCAAGAAATCCACAACTTTTCCCACAACCACGGCGGGCAGCTGCAAAGATTTGGCAAGACTTTGAATGTCCGTTTGACCAGGAATCGCAATTCGATTCATCAATCCTGTGTAGACCCAACTGGAGTAAAAAATGCTTTTTGTTTCCTCGGAAAGTTCACGATCTTTTTTGACCCGATGACTGATTTTCTGAGCCTGCTGCTGAGAGGCCTTTATTTTCTTCAGCAGCTTGGCCTGCAATCGAAAACTGCCAGCCCGCCCGTACTCGACCAAGAGAAAGAAGTAATCCCCTTCAGGCTCGCTTAAACCCATGGCATCTGCGATATCCGAGGCTTGCTCCAGATGAAGCTGCTTATCCCCCTTTAAGACAAGGCTGATCATGGTCGAGCTCACCCCTGCGGCTTTTGCTAATAACCCTGCCTGACCACGCCCTGCGGAGGCCTGAGAGGCGATCCATGTCTTTAAAAACTCTCGATAATCTTGAAAATCATAAACTGAAATCATCCCTTCATTTTATTTACTTTTAGTAAAATTTCAAGATTACTTTTTACCACAAGGATCTGGAAAATCATCTTTAGACCAAAGTATATTCCTTTCTGTCAACGGCATGGTGCCCTGACAAAACGGAAAGAAAAAACGTTCCAAAAAAAACAAAGGAGAATTTATGAAAACGACCATCTTACAAAAAGCAGCAGGACTTCTGACTGCCGTGACTCTGACAATTGCAACCCAAGCAAAAGCCGAACTGAAGTGCTTTATTTATGAAGCAGGATCTAGCCCCACAAGCTTCGACAAACTTGTCGCCATGGAATCTGTTGCTGATCAACAGCCCTACAAACTGATTTACGCAAATAAAGGACTTGCATTTCAAGTCATGAGTGAAAATGGAAACCCGACGCTATCCATGGCCAAAATCAGTGATCATGGAAATTTGGTGAATATTTATAGCCTTCTTCAAAAACCAACTTTAAGCATTTTGGTCAACTCTGTGACAGAAGATGCCCTTG
>CAZFSX010000104.1:0-2031 GCA_964522115.1 uncultured Pseudobdellovibrionaceae bacterium
AATTATGAGTTTCGTGGTCCTAAACTCTTAGTGAACAGTCGTTATTTATTGACGGAACAAAGCGGAGGAGAAATTGATTTTTCCCTGATGCGAGACCGTTTTTTTGGAGAAAATGGAAATTTGATTGGATTCCGTGACCCTGATTCAAAAAACGATTCCGTCGCCCGTTGGTTTCTGAAGTACAATCATCGCTATGAATTGCCCGATGGATCCATCCAAAGAATGCATCTGAATCTGACAAGTGATTTACAATATACGAAAGACTTCAGTGAAGAAGTTCGTCATCAAGAAATCACGGATCTTGGCGATGCGGCTCTTGAAAATCGAGTCTCGTGGACAAAAAATACGGACAGCATTCATCGCAGTGTTGATGCTTCTTATTATGTCAATCTTCTGCAAGCAAACCCCCTTGCTGACAACCATAATGCTGTTCATCGTATACCTGAAATTCGCTACTCACAAACACAGCAAAGAATTCGCCAAAGTTCCTTCTTCTATCAATATGACTTTAATTATGCCCAATTCATGAGAAATGATTTCCCCTACGACGATATGACTGTCTCTGGCAAAGATGCTTATCCAACCAATACGTGCCAAACCGCAAATTATGACGGTAGTAAAAATTGTCAAATTCTGCATGATGGTAAATATGATCCAGAAACAGACATGATCCGCTCTGGACAAAGAATCAATTTTCAAACATCCATCTATCGGCCTCTCTTGCTTGTTGATACCTTAGAAATATTACCCAAACTGACTTACAGAGAAACTCAATACTTTTTCAATGTTGGAAATGATCAACAAAACACGCGACGATTTTTACGGGCAGAATTGCTAACCTCGGCCTCGATGTATCATGTTTATGGCGGCACCGAGGAAAAAGCGGAACGAATGAAACATGAAATTCAGCCCTTTTTCAACGCAACAGATATTCCTTGGATTTACCACCCTGCTCATCCATTTTTTGGTCAACAATCCTATGTTCCATTTTACAGCAGTGAGTCTATCAGTGATTCTGATATCGGTAGTATTTATCGTATCCAATTTGATGATACTGACCGCATTTATGATCGTCGTCTTTTCACTTTTGGAATTACAAATAAATTAACACGCAAGTACTGGAACCAGGATCAGCCCGTCTATCAACAATTTTTAATATGGAAAATTGCACAATCCTATAACGCAGCTCAAGCTGAAAAAAATCAACACCCATGGTCTGACGTCTCTTCCTCTTTAGATATCCGCCTGGATCGATTTGAAACATCCACATTGGCAAATTACTTTCCAGAGCAAAATGTGACTAACGTTGCCTCACGTTTTCGCTTTAAAAATGAGGATGGAAGTTTCTACCAATTCGAAGTTTCAAGAACTTATCAAATTACTCCCGGGCAAGATATTGATCAAAGATCCAGAACGGAAGATCTTGGACTGTCCTTTTGACGTAACTTTCACTATGCCGACTTAGCCTTACGATTGATTTACGATGCCAACTATGAAAATGAAAATCAACGTAGGATCAAAGCATGGGGTTACAGTGCTCGACTGAAAGTACCTGGTGATTGTTGGACTGTTGATTTGATTCACTACCAACGATTAGGAAGTCAGCAAAAATTTCAAATGTCTGTGAACTTCAATTGGGATGGAGAAAAAAAATCCAAACTTACTGAAAATATTTTTCGCTTCTTTGGATTTTAATCTATTCTCAACCAAAGAAATCGAATCTATCCTTTCGTGAACAAATGAAACAAAAAAACCCTTCATCTTTGAATGAAGGGTTTTTCTTTCTTCTTTACTTCTGGAAAAACTAAAAATTATTTTGTTGTGTTTGGATGAGCTTCTACTTCCTGACTTCCGCGTAGCTTGGAAGCCACTCGACGAACAAGATTTTTAAAATCTTCGACATAACCGTAGGCAGCTGGAACGACCAACAATGTTAACATCGTACTAGAAACAAGTCCTCCAATGATAGCGATCCCCATCGATGTCCTTTGAGCACTGGCTTCGTTCAACCCAATGGCAATAGGAACGGTC
>CAZFSX010000104.1:2041-8579 GCA_964522115.1 uncultured Pseudobdellovibrionaceae bacterium
GCCAAACTTGTCATTAAAATGGGACGCAACAGTGTTCTTCCTGCTCGAACGATGGCTTCATTTCGAGATACACCTTCCAAGATCAATTGATTTGTATAATCCACCAAAAGAATCGAGTTTTTGGCAACCACACCTAATAGCATCACGATACCTATCAACGAAAAGATATCTATCGACTTATTAAACATAAACAAGGCCACCAAAGCTCCAGTCATCGCCAACGGTAAGGCTAACAAGATAGTGTAGGGAGTAATAAAGCTTTCATACAGGCTTGCCAGAACAAGATAGATAAAAATAATTCCGAAGATAATGGCCATCAACATATTGATCATGAGTTCTTTAAAATCATTCGTTTGACCAGAAAAGGCAAATTCAATTCCCTTTGGTATTTTCAATTCAGGATCACTCGATAAGATTCTTTCAACTTCTTGTGTGATAAAACCCAAACTTCCACCAGCACCTAAACTTGCATTGATATTGATATATCTTGCCTTGTTTTGACGGTTGATCTGCGAATATCCTAATTTTTCTTTACCTTCCGCAATTTTTTGCAGAGGAATCATATTGAAATTCACATTCGGGACGGATGTTGAACTGAACTGTTCACGAATATCACGATCTTTCTGTTGCATTCGAACACGGATATCATACTCGCGACCATTTTCACGGTAGGTCGAAGAAACAACTCCCTCAACACGGGCACGCAATTCACTTCCAGCTGTGACGGTTGAAACACCCAACTGTTCAGACTTTTTACGATCGAAAACCACATGATATTCAGGTTTTCCATTTCGATAGTTTGTATCGACATCCACAAGACCAGGAATTTTCTCAAGACGTGCTTTCAATTTTTCAACATAAGCACTGAGTTGTTCAAGATCTTCACCCGAAAGATCTAAGTTAAACGCTTTTTGATTTCCTCCGGAAATATCAACTTCACCGACATTCACCAAACCTTCTGTATCAAATTGGCGAAATTCAGCCCTTAGCTGCTCTTTCACTTGTGAAGTGGTCAAATTTCGTTGTTTACGATCTTTCAAATGAACATAGATACTTGCTTTATTTGATTCAGCTTCGCCTATCCCAACCACGGTAGCCAAGGTTTCAATGGAAGGATTTGTCTTCAGAAGATCTTCCACACGTCGAGTCAGCTTTTCTGTTGCTGCTAAATTTGTTCCTGATTTTTTTTCAACAGTGACATAGAACTCCGCCGTATCAGATGCAGGCAAAAAGGTTTTTGGAATTTTAGGCAACAAGGCAAGACTGGCTACAAAGATCACGCCTGCTCCAACTAAAATTTGAATAGGATGAGAGACCGCATAGCGCAAAGTACTTTCATACTTATCTTCCAGCCACGTTTGCATTTGATCGAAGGCCTTTAAAATTTTTGCAACAAATCCATCACCACGATGATGTTCATTGGCTGTTGCCATATAAGCCGATAGCATCGGAGCAACTGTAAATGCATCAAATAAAGAGATCAGCATTGTAAAGACAATCGTTAAACCAAATTGTTTAAAGAATTGACCTACAATTCCATCCAAAAAGGCAATGGGCCCAAACACCGCGATCACAACTAAAGTCGTGGCAACAACGGCTTGTTGAACCTCATTGGTGCCTTCCAAAGCTGCAGTTTTTGGATGTTTTCCCATTTCCATGTGACGAAAAATATTTTCCCGCACAACAATCGCATCATCGATCAACAAACCAACAGCCAAAGACAATGCAAGAAGTGTCATAATATTGATGGAAAAGCCCATCGCATACATGATAACAAACCCACCCAACAAAGAGTTTGGCAATGCCATCCCAGTAATAAATGTTGATCAAGCACTTCCCAAGAAAAAGAAGACAACAACAATACAAAGACCAATACCAATCAAGATGGACTCACGCACATCCGCAATATTCATTCGAATAGGACGAGCTCCATCCCTGACACTTTCAACTTGAATATCAAAACCTTTGGATTTCATTTTTTCATTCAACGCAGGTAAACCATTACGAACAGCATCAACAACAGCGACGGTATTGGCACCCGACTGTTTAAAAACATCGACAAAAATTGCAGATTTTCTTTCAAAACTTGGAGCCACCATCAATGTGGAAACGCTTTTTTCATCTTCCAAACCCACTTGGATCTCAGCAACTTGATTTAACGGCACAGCTTGGTCTGAACCAATAAAATTCACACTGACATTTTTTAAAGCATCTACACTTTCAAATTCACCACTGGCTCGTAAAACCGTTTCTTTTTCACGGCTATCCACTTTCCCAACTGGTACATCCTTGGACGTTGTGCGAATTCTTTCAGAGATTTGCAATAAGCTTAAACTTCGATCTTGCAATTTCTTTTTATCGACAAGGACTTGAATTTCTCTTTTTCGTCCCCCCGTCATTTTAACTTGCCCAATCCCATTGATTTTTTCAAAATGAGGCTTAACAAATTCATCAACCACATCATAAAGTTTACCTGGATCCATTTTTGAACTGACTGCAACTCGCACAATGGGTTGATCCGCGGGATCAAATCGACGAATCACAGGGTCCTTGACATCGGAGGGTAATTGACGACGCAAATTTCCCATTCGATCACGCACTTGCTGTTCTGCATTTTTTATATCTGTTCCAAGACGAAACTCTAAAATAACAAAAGAAACACTTTCAGAGTTTGTTGACTTCAAAGTCTTCAACCCTGAAAGACTTCCCAATTCATCTTCGATAGGTTTTGAAACCAACTTTTCCATATCCAACGGAGACGCCCCTGGGTAGACGGTCTGAACAAAGACCACTGGAAATGTGACATCAGGAAATAAGTCCACGCTCATTTTTGTTAAGCTGGCTCCTCCCATGATCAGCATCAAAGCAACTATACATGTAATAAAAATGGGCCTTTTGATTGATAGTGCCGCTAAATTCATAGAGCCTCCTCAGACTGAACAAACAGTCGGGCTTGTGATTCCATTTTTCTTTGTTCAACTTTTAATTTAATTGCATTCAATTCAGCTTCTGAAGCATCTTGTTCTGCTGTGATAACTTGGGATGTAATAGTTCTGCCCTTGGATAATTTATCACTTTCAGTTTTCACTTTTTCTGTTTGAATTTGAGAAAGTTGCTCTGCTAATTTCACTTTGCGACTCATCTCTTCATGGCGACGATTCAGTTCGGACCAAGCCGTCTTACCTTCCAATAATTTTCTCTCTGCCTTCAATTTTGAAGACTCAAAATCTGCCAAGGCTGTACGTCTTGCCGCAGATTTTGATCCATCATCCCACAACCATACGAATTTCACTGCTGCAGCCATCACCGCATGGTCCTGATCTGTAGCATGGGTTGCAGCACCCGCATAATTTGTATCAGTCCCGCTGGTTTTATATGACCCTTCTAACAAAAGATCTGGTTTTAAACCTTCCTCGACTTCCTGATGGATCATTTTCTTTGTTCGCATTTCTAAAAATGACAAGTAAGAATCCATACGAACAATACTTCCTTGTTCAGATAACTTGGCCACCATTTTTTGAAAATCGCGACGTTCATTCACATTCCCAACTAGGGATGGAATATTTTCATCTGAAGAAAGATCTAACTGGTCACGAACTTTTTTCTGAGCAGCAATCATTTCATCTTGAGCAATAGCAAGTTGAAGTTCTCGCTGTTGAACTAAGGCTTGAGCTTGTAACAAATCTGACTTATCCCCAATACCATTTTCCAATCGTCGTTGAACCCACGACTCAATTTTCTTTGCTCTTGACAAACTTTCCTGACGAACTGCCAGTTCTTGCTGAGCATACAGTGTATCCCAAAACAGGGATTCGACTTCCACCAATGTTTGTCGACGTTGAACTTCCACGGATTGAATCTCTAACTTTTCAATATAACTTTCGCGTTGCCTTCTTAGGTCCACAGACTGACCGAAGGAATTCTTCCATAAAGATTGTGAAACAGCAAAGTTCCAACTTCCCATATATCTAGAAACGGGAGCTGTGGGCGAAGGGAATTCAATATCAATTGAACTTAAAGAATAACTGATGCTTGTTGCTGTTCCTGTAGAAAATCTTTTATCAAAACCCAAAGAATATTCTGTTGATTGAGTTCGATTTCCAAATAAGGACGGACTTTGTGTGATCGATTTATCATCGCGCATCCCCACTTTCGCCGTCAATTGAGCTGCTAATTCTAAATCTCCTTTTTCACGCTTGGAAGCGCTTGAAGACTTGGCTTTTTCTAAAGATTGGAATGTTTTATTTTTTTCTTCTGCTTTTTGAAGAAAATCTTCCAATGTCATGGAAGCGGCTTGGGTCACCAACCCCCACAGAGGTAAAAGGAAAATGGTTTTTTTCATATTTCGATTCCTTGGCTAAAAATTTTTATTACTTGATCAATAAATTGTTCTTGAGAATCCACCAGCGATAAACATTTACCGCAAAACTGAGTGTCGGCCTTCATCGCAAAGGAATATCCATTGATGGATTCCACCAAAAGCATAAAAAAAACATAGGGATGAATTTCCGGCTTCACTATTTTTTTTGCCTGTGCTTTTTTTATAAATCCGACCAATTTTTCTCCGACATGAATAAAGACAGTTTCATAGATTTCTCGTGCGTAGGGTAATTGTGCAACAATCTCGCGTTGAAGAATAGCTGCGACCGCGGGGGACGCTGTTTTCAATTCCAAGATCCCTAAGACCAAACGACGAAGTGCCAATCGAAAACTTTCAGCTGTCAAAAATTCAGGCTCGAATTCGGCAAGCAAGGCATCGACTCGACTTTGAGCCTGATGTGCAAACTTCTGAATGATGGCTCTGTACAAGCCTTCTTTGCCTCCGAAATAATAGGAGATCATACTGACATTCACGTCAGCAACCCGAGCAATATCCCGAGTGCTGACTCCATCCAATCCTGACTGAGCAAAGAGCTCTGCTGCGACTTGAAGGAGTTTATCTTTGGCTAATTCTTCGTTTTTAAGAGCATTCATGGATCTAGGATAATTCAAACGTTTGATTCAATCAAATGTTTTAATCAAACGTTTGAATATGAGACGAATCTGTGTAATATCAACAAGTTACATGACATTCAAGAAACTCATTTCGAGTCAACTGGACGCATGTCCTAGGAAAAAACTGCCTAGAAGCAACGCCAAAACAAGCAGACTGATCCATCCCATCTTGAATTCCTTGGCTTGAAAAAAATGGATCCCCACCCAGGCAATGCGAAGCGCAGGCAAAAAAATCAATAGGAACACCCCCAGCCACATGAAATATTCCAAACCAAGTAACTTCCCCGCGGCCATCAGGCACAAAGAACTGACCACTCCCCACCGAAGAATCTGTCCCAAACTTTGACTCATAAATGCCATGCCTTCCACAACATTTGAATTCCAAGAATGATTAAAAAAACTATAAAAAATTTTCGAAGCCAATGATCTTTGATTTTCACCAACAACTGAGCACCCAAAACCGACCCCAAACTGATCCCTGCCACCACTGGAAATATGATATCCAAATTCCCATCACCACGTAATAAATAAGCTCCACAACTTCCAGCTGCCGTCACTCCAATCATAAAATTAGACGTGGCCGATGAAACTTTGATTGGCAACCTCATCAACTGATCCATGGCTAAGACTTTCAAAGAACCACTCCCTATACCCAACAATGCAGATAAATTCCCTGCAATGAACATAAAGAAAAAAGCAGGCCACGGCTTTTCAACTTGGTACTCTTCCGTATTGAATTTCATTCGCTCAGAAAATAAAGAAGGCGTTGATTCCAAGTTCTTTTTCAAAGGCATTAACATCATGGCGCAAGAAAAAAACAAAAAGAAACTAAAAAGAAAATACAAGATGCGTTCAGAAAAATAACCAGACATTAAAAATCCAGTCATAGCTCCCGCAACTGTTGCGACCTGAAGAAAAACACCAACTCGCACATTGGTTAAATTTTCGCGCAAAAATGTTGCTCCTGCAACTGACGAGGTTGCCACAATACTGACCAAACTTGCAGCAACGGCTTGAGAAAGAGGAACATGATAAAACAAGGTCAGAACAGGAACTAAAATCAATCCCCCCCCAAGACCAAGCAAGGATCCAACAACTCCTGCAACAACGGCAATCATTGCCAACAACATCGCATGCCCCTCTGTATGAAATATTATGACTGCAACTGCTGGAAAATTTTCAAGTTCGCATTGAACTCAAAAATTTCTCCATAACGACCCCAATCGACAATGGTATCCACCATCTTATCTGCATTTTCATAAGGAAATCGATCATTGATTTCCTCTTTCAACTCATCCTCTGTCACGACTTCCTGAGTATGCAGTTTTTCAGTGATAAATCGAAACAATTGAAGTCGCAAAATTTGCTTTCGAAAAATGAACTTTCGATCGGCTGGATCAACTTCAATAAACTCGCGCCCTAAATTGGTTAACATCACATCATTACCTGGCGTTACAACAAAATTTAACATTTCTGCCGCTTTGGCGATGGAGATCACGGAACCAAATTCTTCTTTCATTTGTGATGACAAATCAAAAATTCG
>CAZFSX010000105.1:0-8552 GCA_964522115.1 uncultured Pseudobdellovibrionaceae bacterium
ATGACAATCAAGAGATTGGAAATGGACGTCTTGCTCGCTGCCGAACTGCAAATTGTGGTCTTTAAACGGGAAAAACTTGCTGGAGCTTGAATTTTTCCATTGACCAAGGTCTAGCTGTATCTTTTAATTGAGCTAAATCGAAGCGCAAGCTTCAAAATTAACAACATGAACAACAGAAGAAGGAGTTCACGATGAACAAAGCGCAATTGATCGAAAAAATCGCTGCAGATTCTAAACTTACTAAAGCTCAAACTGAAAATGTTTTGAACTGCGCACTTGATCATATTAAAAAAGCTGTGAAAAAAGGTGACGATGTAAAAATCGTTGGTTTCGGTACTTTCACACGCGCAAAAAGAAAAGCTCGTATGGGCCGCAATCCACAAACTGGAAAAGCGATCAAAATCGCAGCTTCTAACTACCCTAAATTCCGCGCTGGTGCAGAATTTAAAAATCTTGTTCGCTAATTCAGCGCTACAAAGTTAGAAAAAAAAGGACCACTTCGTTGGTCCTTTTTTTTTGCCCTCAAGCAATTCTTTAGGATTCCCAACCTGCTCTTCTTTTTCTACAATGAATCATGCTCTCTAAGGAAAGGACGAACGATGTCTTCATTTCGACCTGAAAAAATTGGACTCTATGCCAGCGGAGGCGACGCCCCTGGAATGAATGCAGCTATTCGCGCGGTGGTTCGATCTGCCTCGGCTCATCAAATTCCTGTTGTTGGTATTATGTCAGGATATAGCGGAATGCTTTCCAAAAAATTTATCGACCTCAGCTCGCGATCCATGGGAAATATCATTCAACGTGGAGGATCCATTCTTAAAGCTGGTCGCTGTCCTGAATTTAACAAGAAAGAACATCGTAAAAAAGCAGTTGAAAACTTACGCATGGTAGGAATTGATTCCTTGATCTGCATTGGCGGAGACGGTTCATTCACGGGTGCCTTAGCCCTTTGGAACGAACATAAATTCCCATGCATTGGAATTCCGGGAACCATTGATAATGACATCTATGGAACAGATGCAACCGTAGGTTTTGATACCGCTGTCAATACAGCCTTGGACGCCATTGATAAAATTCGAGATACGGCATCCAGCCATGATCGACTTTTTATCGTGGAAGTCATGGGACGAAATTCTGGATATATCGCACTGAATGTTGGAGTCGCCGGAGGAGCTGAAGAAATTTTTGCTCCTGAATATCCTATCACGACGGATCATGTTGTGAAAAAAATCAAAGAATCCCATGAGAAAGGAAAACTCAGCAGCATTCTTGTGATGGCCGAAGGACAAAAACCAGGCCGAGCCTATGATTTAGCAGAAGCTCTTCGAAAAAAATGTGGATTGGATGCCAAAGTTTGCATTCTTGGACACATTCAACGTGGAGGTTCCCCAACTGCCAATGATCGAATTCTGGCCAGCTATTTGGGACATGCTTCTGTCGAAGCCTTACTGAATTTTAAACAATCCTGTATGGTCGGAATGATCAATGGAAAAATTATCCAAACATCTTTTGACGATGCCATTCACAAAGAAAAAAAACCGGCCAGAGATCTTTTGGATCTTTGTGAAATTTTAGCAATGTCTTAGATTCAAAAACTGTGAAACCAAATTCGCATAGACAAGAACTTCTGTGCATGCTTCAATCAAACTCATAGGAGGGGTCTTATGAAATGGAAATCAATTTTGATCGCCGCAGCTTCCGTGAGTTTATTGGCAAGTTGTACAAAAAAAACAGATGAAATTCTTGTTGGTGAATTTGGTTCAATGACTGGCAGTGAAGCCACCTTTGGGCAAAGTACTCATAAAGGGATTGAACTTGCATTTGAAGAAATAAATTCAGCAGGTGGTATTAAAGGTAGAAAGCTGAAACTGATTTCTTTAGATGATGCAGGTAAATCCGAAGAGGCTGCTGCTGCCGCCACTCGCTTGATTACTCAAAATAAAGTGATCGCACTTCTTGGTGAAGTTGCCAGTGGAAGATCCAAGGCCGCAGCCCCGATTGCTCAAAAAAATAAAATCCCTATGATTAGCCCTTCATCGACAAATCCTGAGGTTACTCAAATCGGTGATTATATCTTTCGAGTTTGCTTTATTGATCCCTTCCAAGGAACAGTCATGGCAAAATTTACGGTGGACACTTTAAAAAAGAAAAAAGTTGCGATTCTTCGCGATGTTAAATCTGATTACAGTGTTGGCTTAGCGGACTTCTATGCTTTAAAAATGAAAGAACTTGGTGGTGAAATCGTGATGGACAAATCCTACCAAGGCGGAGACATGGATTTCAAAGCTCAATTAACAGAAATTAAGAGCAAAGAACCTGAAGCCATATTTGTCCCTGGTTATTATACAGAAGTTGGATTGATCGCTCGCCAAGCACGAGAACTGGGAATCAAGGCTGACTTACTTGGTGGTGATGGTTGGGATAGTTCCAAACTGTATGAAATTGGAAAAGATGCCATCAATGGTGGATATTTTTCTAACCATTACACTTCGGAATCTAAAGACCCTGTCCTTGTTGATTTCGTGAATCGCTTCAAATCAAAATATGGTGAGGTTCCAGATGGAATGGCGGGAACAGGTTACGATGCCGCTAAAATTTTGATCAAAGCCATGCAAGCAACTTCCGATATCACTTCAGAACAAATTCGTGATCAATTGACAAAAATCAAAGATCATCCCGGTGTAACTGGAAAAATCACGATCAATGAAAAACGTGATGCCACAAAAAGTGCCGTGGTTGTTCAAGTCAGTGGAACAACAAATAAATATATTACAACTGTGGAACCCTAGATCAGAATTGGTTTTCAAACATTATGCAGGATTTTTTACAACATTTACTGAATGGATTTAGTCTTGGCAGTATCTACGCCCTGATCGCCCTTGGTTACACGATGGTGTATGGAATCCTTCAAATGATCAACTTCGCCCATTCTGAAGTCTACATGGTGGGCGCTTTTGCTAGTTATTATTTTGCTCGAAAGCTGGGAATCGATAATACGCCCCAGCTTTCGACCTTACTTCTGTTTCTGTTTGTTTCGATGCTTTCTTGCGCGTTGCTAGGGTTTCTGATTGAACGCATCGCCTATCGCCCTTTGCGACTTCGCCGATCTCCTAAATTGAATATTTTAATCACAGCCATCGGAGTCAGTTTAACTTTGCAATATGCCGGGCAAGTGATTTTCGGAGCTGATCCGAAAGTTTTTCCCAATGTCATGAATGATATCGAAGTTTTTACCTTTGCAGGTTTATCTTTTAAAAGTTTGGACCTTACAATTTGGATCGTCAGTTTTGTTGCGATGTTAGGTTTGCATTTTTTAGTTTGGCACACGCGAACAGGTCGAGCCATGCGTGCTGTCAGTCACTCAAGCTCTTTGGCCGCACTGATGGGCATCAATCCCGATCGAGTCTATTCCGCAACTTTTATTTTAGGTTCGATGTTGGCTGGCATCGGCAGTGTTTTGGTTGGAATGAAGTATCCAAAAATTGAACCACTGATGGGCACTTTATTTGGTATCAAAGCCTTTGTTGCCGCGGTCTTGGGTGGCATTGGACATATTCCCGGAGCTGTCCTTGGCGGGCTCATGATGGGGCTTTTGGAAGAGATGGTCGTCGCCTACATGTCATCCACCTATCGAGATGCATTGGCCTTTGGGCTTCTTATTTTTGTTCTGATATTTAAACCTGCTGGTCTTCTTGGAAAAAGGAGCATTGAAAAAGTATGAGTCCTTTTCTGAAACGTCCTTTTTTTTGGTGGATTCTTCTGCTTGTTCTAGGGCTGATTTTTGATTTTACAATGAACGATTATTTCAAATTAATCCTGATCTTTTCTATTTTAAATAGCGTTTTGGCCTTGGGATTGAACCTGGTGAATGGATTTACAGGACAATTTTCACTGGGTCATGCGGGATTTATGGCCGTTGGTGCCTACACATCAGGATATTTAAGCTTGATATGGATGCCCTTCTCTGGAGTTTTTGATATTTTGAATTATCTCATCCTTGCATTGATATCAGGATCTGTGGCGGCATTTGCTGGATTTTTAGTTGGACTTCCTTCTTTGCGATTGCGTGGAGATTATCTTGCCATCGTCACTTTGGGCTTTGGTGAAATTATTCGTGTGATCATTTTGAACTCACCCAAAATTGGTGGAGCTCGAGGACTGGCTGGCATCCCAGGTCCATCAGATATTTCATTGGGTTCATGGACACTGTCACGATTTTTACAAAGTTATACCATCACAATGACTGGATTGCTTTTAACCTGTCTGTTGCTTTGGAGAATTCTTCGTTCCAATACGGGGCGACTTTTTTTAAGTATCCGTGAAGATGAAATTGCAGCTCAATCCATGGGTATCAACATCACCAACGTCAAAGTGAAAAGTTTTGTGTTATCCTCTTTTCTGGCGGGAGTGGGTGGTTCCTTTTTTGCTCATATCACGAACTATCTAAATCCAAGTTCTTTTTCATTTATGGCCAGCATCAACTTTGTTGTGATGATTGTTTTAGGTGGAATGGGAAGTCTGACGGGTTCGGTGATCGCTGCTTTTTTTGTCACATTATTACCTGAATTTCTTCGTCCTATTCAGGACTACACAGGTGTGGATCTTCGAATGGTTATTTTTTCCATATCTTTAGTGCTGCTGATGATTCTGCAACCTCGGGGATTGATGGGGCGTTTAGAAATCATGGATGTCTGGAGGAAGTATGTCCGCAAACTTACTTGAGACCAAACATTTATCCATGACCTTCGGTGGCCTGAAAGCTGTCGATCAAGTCAATTTGGAAATCCCCTCGGGCGTCTTGTATGGCTTGATTGGCCCCAATGGTGCGGGAAAAACCACCTTCTTTAATCTTTTGACTGGAGTCTATCAACCCACAGCCGGTGAAATTTACTTCCAAGGACAGAATGTCACGGGACAAGATTCTGTCCAACGATCTCGCCTTGGGATAGCCAGAACTTTTCAAAACATTCGTCTTTTCAAAGAACTTACAGTTTTAGAAAATGTTCAAATCGCTAGCCACAAAAAGTCAAACGCGGGACTGCTTGAAATTTTTTTACAAACCAAAAAATTTCAACAAGAAGAAAATCATATTCTGGAATCATCCATGGCGAATCTTGAAATGTTGAACTTGCAAGACAAAGCGAATCTTGAATCTCAGGGACTTTCCTACGGTGAACAGCGCAAACTAGAAATCGCTCGTGCATTGGCGACGAACCCCCATCTGCTTCTGCTGGACGAACCCGCCGCAGGAATGAATGCTTCGGAAACGCATCAGCTGATGGATACCATTCAAGAAATTCAAGAAAAAACAAAAGTAACAATCTTACTGATTGAACATGATATGAAACTCGTCATGGGACTTTGTAAAAAAATCTACGTTGTGGATCATGGACAAAAAATTGCGGAAGGGACTGCCAAAGAAATTCAAAGTTCCAAAGCTGTCATTGAAGCTTACTTAGGAACAGAAGAGGTGCACGGATGAAACCCCTGTTAGATGTGCAAAATCTTTCTGTTTGTTATGGAACCATTCAGGCTCTTCGAAACATTTCCTTTCAAGTTTATCCTGGCGAAATTGTTTCTTTGATCGGTGCCAATGGTGCTGGGAAAACTTCCACAATGAAGGCCATCGCAGGCCTTGTTGATTCCACAGGAGATATTTTTTTCCAAGGTAAGAACCTATCAAAAGTTCCAAGCTATCAACGCATTCACTTTGGTGTTGCACAATCGCCCGAGGGGCGTGGAATTTTTCCCCAGATGACTGTGCATGAAAATTTACTTCTCGGAGCTTACCATCGCAAAGATCAGAAAAGTATTCCTGAAGATATGCAAGTCTGTTTTCAACTCTTTCCTCGCATCAAAGAACGTCTGTACCAATTGGCGGGAACACTTTCTGGAGGAGAACAACAGATGCTTTCGATTTGCCGCGCGTTGATGGCAAAACCTCAGCTTCTGCTATTAGATGAACCATCGCTGGGATTGGCTCCCATCATTGTTTCTCAAATTTTTCAAATTATTCAAACAATGCATCAACAGGGTGTAACGATTCTTTTGGTGGAACAAAATGCACGGATGGCTTTAAAAATTTCTGACAGAGCCTATGTTTTAGAAACGGGAAATCTTGTCTTCGAAGGGGCCGGTCATGCTTTGCTGAACGACCCCCGTGTTCAAGAATGCTATCTGGGAATGGCTTAGGCAAACTGAGCTTGCCCTTCGGCAACCAGAGTTCCATTCAATTCAATTTTATAAAGAATAGGACAGGCCTTGGAAATCATCGCACTGACACTGCAGTACTTGGTCAAAGACAAATGAACGGCTTCTTTCGCGATATCAATATGAACGTCACCCGTGATTTTATAGGTTAAGACAACTTCTTTAAAAACAGAAGGATGCCCATCCGTCAAGGAAGCTTCAGAATCAATTTCTAAACTTGCAAAAGTTTGTTTATGCTTTTTCAAAAGACTGACAACATCCATGGCCGTACAACCACTGATCGCAGCCTGCAAAAGCTGTTTCGGAGTTGGTGCCGAATCAGCACCAAACGGAGGCTTTGCGTCCATCGTTATTTTATGACTACCAAGAATTGACTCGAACACCATTTTTTCTTTATGTATGAGTTTTGCAAACATTTTGACCCCCTAAGGATTGTTGAACCATTATGAATCATCATTCTCATGAAAGCAAAGATCTATCCCGTCGCAAAAAATCTTTTCAACAAGAAGTCGTCTTTTTGGATGGTCCCCATCAGCGTCGATTTGAGTTCGGCTTTGTTTTGCGAGTCATGTGGGACTTCATTAAAGGATTTCGGGCTTTGCACTTTGTTGGTCCTTGCATCACTGTCTTTGGATCGGCTCGCCTGAATCATGACAGTCCCTACAGCAAAATGGCAGAAGAAGTGGGGCGTCGTATTGCAAAGATGGGATTCACCGTGATGACCGGAGGAGGTCCCGGAATTATGCAAGCCGCAAACCGCGGCGCCCAACTGGCCGGTGGACGCAGTGTGGGTTGCAACATCGTTTTACCCTTTGAACAGCAACCAAACCCCTTCGTCAATATCGCCATCAACATCCAATACTTTTTTGTTCGGAAGGTGATGTTATTTAAATACTCCTACGGTTTTGTTGCTTTGCCAGGTGGCATAGGGACGATGGATGAATTATTTGAAGCACTGACATTGATTCAAACCGGAAAACTGGAAAGCTTTCCTGTCATTTTGATTGGCAAAGATTATTATCATCATATGGTGGAGTTTTTAAAAGTCATGGCAAAAGCCGGAACCATCAAAGAAGAAGACCTGCAATTATTTTGCCTGACTGACTCCTTAGATGAAGCCATGGAAAAACTGGAAAAACATGCGCTTGAACATTTGCATCGACAGAAAGCGCGAATCAAAGCGCGTTGGTGGTTTTTGGAAAAGAACTAAATATCGTAGTTGGAGCCAGAATATTTGTTTTGCTCATGACCTGAAGAGGACTGCCTTGAATCCATTGGAATCATAGGTAATTCGATACAAAAACAAGTATTTTTACAAGTGTCATCGTAATAAAACCGTCCGCCATGGGAGGCGATAATCCCCTGCGAAATACTTAATCCAAGACCAGTCCCCTTGCCCACTTCTTTTGTTGAGTAAAAAGGTTCCATCATTTTTTCTCGAATAGGAAGAGGAATGCCCGGACCTGAATCAATCACCTGAAAAAGAAATTTATCTTGCAGTGATCGGCATTGAATATGGATCCACTTTTCCGGAAGATTGGAAATGGCATCGATAGAATTATTCAATAAATTAACTAAGACCTGTTCGATCTGTACCTGACGGCATGGAATTAAAGCATCTGTCGATCCTAAAACACGCACGTCAATTGATTGTATTGTCATTCTTGTTTGGCACAGATCCAAAACATTCGTTAGAATGCTGTGTACCGCTGTTGGAAGAATGGGATCGTTATCTGCATTTCTGGAAAAACTTCTTAACCCCTGAATAATTTTTGCTACTCTCTGAGATGTTACTTTAATTTTTTCAGCAGCACTTTGAATATCTTCAATGGAATATGAACTTTTCTTGATATTTCTTAATATCATATCGGCCCGAGATTGTATCACAGACAAAGGATTATTAATCTCATGTGCTATGCCCGAGGCCATTTCACCCAAGGAACTCATTTTCGAAGCAGAAATCAGATCTTGTCTTTGCTTATCAAAGTTTTCGATGGAAAGTAAATAGTGGTATAAAAACATACCAAAACCTGAATAGATTAAAAATAGAATTCCATAAATGAATTTTAAACGAGAACGGATATCTTTATAAATATTTTCATAGGATAGACCAATAACTATATATGCATTTTGGCTTCTTAATTTACGAAATGAATTTAATCTTTCAACCCCATCTACCGGAGATTTTAGCGAAAGATTCAAGGCTTCGTTCTTATTTTGAAAAACATTATCTATATATTCCTGAGAAATATAACTTTTTCCCAACATATGTTCTTGAAGTGGTTGCCGCACAACTAAAATATTTTGATCATTCAATAAAGAAATATTCCCATTTTCTATAC
>CAZFSX010000106.1:0-4097 GCA_964522115.1 uncultured Pseudobdellovibrionaceae bacterium
CAACACTCAGAGAAGTTATTTCTTCCATCGTACAAACATCCAATATCATGTCTGGTGGAAGTCGATTAACCATTGGCCGTATGTCCGTCTCAGGCGTTGGCTGTGAAGTCGTGATGGATGAAGAAAAATTGACTCTGATTTTCTACGGTAAAACACAGATGGACACATCCGAGCCAGGAATGGACGAATTCTCAGTGTCGATTCCACAGGAAAGCAAGATTTACACAAGTCCAGCATCTAAGAATCAGAAGGCCTTCCATGTCAGTGAAAAGAGTGATTCTGGATTAAAATGTCCAGACTCAAAACCTGTGACCGAAGAAACTCAAGTGAACGTTTTCGGAAAACAAAAACAAATTCAATTTTATCGTTATTCCGCTTGTGCTGGGGAAAAATTGAATGGGTATTCATCCATTCTTTTGGTTTGCCAATTTCGCTAAAGAACTTTTTCTGAAGAAGAAATCTGAACATCATAAAAAAACCGGCTTTCGCCGGTTTTTTTATTTCGTCTCTTTGTCTTGATGATCGTACTTGCGGGCTTTTAATTCTGTTTTACAGATGGCAACTTTATCTTCGTATTCGTCTTGTCTTTTTTCTAAGAGTTTTTTGTACCCACGAAATCTTTCAATACGATCTTTTAAAAACTCTTCCGAAATTCCAATGATCTTATCTTTTTCATCCAGACCAATTTTAAATTCGTCTTCTTTATCAGTGACTCGGTCCATGGGTTCTGTCCATTGCAGCTTGCCTTCGCCGCCGTTTTTCTTGTCGGCAAGTTGAGCACGGCAATCACGAAGAACTCCATATAAACCTTGGTTGCCATATTTACGGTTTCCATAAACATGATCTTCTAAAGAGTAAACATCATTTTGAAGAACACGCACTTCTTCCGCCATGTTGACTTTACGTTGAGTGACTAAATTTCCTTCTTTGACTCCGACACTGAGATCCCCTGTGATCACTTCCTGTTTTTCGATGGGGTTTTCTAATTTTTCAGCTTTGTGGGGATTCGATGAGCATGCCGTCAGAGATAATATTAAAAATCCGGATGTTGCGATGATAAAAAAGAATAGGTAAGTAGAAATTTTTTTAGCCCATAATTTAAAGCTTTGATTGTTCATAGTGATCCTCCGTCAAAAATTATCTTAAGTTTAAAGTTGAAATGATGTCATCTGGGATTTTTATAGTCCTAGGTCATAAACGGAAAGGATCCTGGATCCGGACGATCTGTTTTCTGAATGCACGGGGTTGGATCTCTAGACCTAGGTCTGTCGAGTTTCCAATTTTTATCTCCGATAAGTGATTGATGGTAATGCTTTTTTCGCCAGGCAGAGCTTGGCCATTACGACCGTGGATGACAATTATTCTGATGGTACTTTGGGGCCTTGGAAGCGTGTTTCATTATCATATGCTTCGATCTCAGCAAGACCTTCATGCAAAATCTGAATCAATTCAAACAAGCTTAAGTGAAAAACAGTTGATTCGTGAATCCTTAACTCAGAAAGGATTCTTAACTACGCAAGGACTTCGCATTTCAACTTTGATTCGAGCCCCTTTTTCCCATGGAAACTCTATTCAGTTGGTTTTGTTTCTTCTGCTGTTCTTTTTGATCTCAGGCTCATTGGAGCAAAGGATACATTGGATTTTTCTTCCAATTTTTGGATTGGCGGGAAGTAGTGTAGGATTTTTTGTGCAAGCGATGGTGGCACGACAAAGTCATTTTGGATGGATGTTGGGGGGATCACCGTGGTTGATGACTATGTTGGGATGTTTTGCCTTCTTTTTTCCAAGAGAAAAGCTTTACTTCTTTGATGGATTTGATGTGAAAAAAGTTCTACCCATGTCCGTTGCTGTGATTTTAGTGACTGCGATGTGTCTTGCCAATGATGCATATTTTAAGTCTGGAACAACTTGGGTGGCCTTGTCTTCGTCGTTTGTCTTTGGGGCGCTTCTTGCGGCAATTTACCAAAAAAACTACCCTCTTTATCAAGGGGCTCTTTCGATGAAAGAGTCTGATCTTTTGAAGCAAATGAAACAAAGTATCCATGCTCGTCCCTTGTGTGAACGAATTTTGTTTTTCAACTCTCATCATCCATTGGCCCTGCAAGTGGGGATGAATGAGTCTTTGGATCAGTATCATCAAGTTTATGAAGCCCGTGAATTCTTGCGTCGCCATTTTGTTGTTTGGAGCCGGCAACAGTTTCAGCGACACCCTGATCGCATAGTTCAAGTGTTACAGTCCTTGCCCTTTAGTGAAAAATTGCAATTCATATTGGCCGATCTTCCATGGAAAATTTGGGATTTTCTTCTGCATGAAGAAACGCAGTTAAGTGCTTGGCTGTATGTGAAGCTAGTCGATGCTGTTTTAGCACTTCAGCCACAGCATAAAAAAAGATCGATATGGATTCAGCGTGGCTTAAAAAAGATCAGACAAGATTTGGAAATCGATGGAATACAAGCCCGCGACGATCAAAGAGCTTCCGTTAAGGTATGGCTTCAGTTTCAAAAAGAATTTCCAGGCTCTGTTTTTCATACGCAAATTCAAAGCTATCTGGATGAATTCAAAAAAGATAAATTACCTTCATCAACATCCCTACTTGCTGTAGGTTAACCAGCTTATTCAAATTGCAAAGGGAAGACTGCTGATATGGGGGTTCCCTGATAACTTCGAAATTCAACACGTCGAAGAGCTTCCTTCAGACATCCTAAAAATACCGGATCTTGAAGTTCTGCAGAATCCAACTTTAATTCTGAAAGCTTGCCATTGTTTTCAATTACAAATTGCATTTGAACAACTCCCTTGGCCTGAGGAGTTTTTTGCAGCAGCTGTGAAAAGCATTTGAAGAAGACAGATCGTTGAGATTCCATGACTTTGACGACTTCATCATTTGAAATGCCTTCTGTCGTCGAAGCCGGGACAGGTGATTGTGTCGTTTGTTCGCGGAGCTGACTTTGATTGAATTCAGCATCTAAAACTTTTTGTCCATTTTTTACGATCCAAAGGTAAGGTGATGTGGAGCTTGTTTCCACCTTAAGATCCCCACGTTTCAAAATCAATTCAACACTGTTTCCTGCGGGGTTTTTAATATGATGAAGAGTCACCAGAGAATTTGGAAAAACTTTGACCACAGCACCTTGGCTGAAAGAAAGAAGAATCAAACCGACTTCATTGGTTTCAATCGAATCTAAATCATAAACAAAAGATCGGTGATCTACCTTATCTTTTGTCACAAGCCCTTCCTTGAATAAGGTCACCTTGCCGGCCTCTTTTTGCAGAGTTGCCAAGGGCTCAAGAGACTTATGAGATTCCTGTCGAAGTCCCCAGTAAAAAGAAAATCCAATGAAAAGGACTCCTAGAAAAAGAAGTCCAAAAACCCAACGACCGGCAGATGAAGGCATAGCGGGCTCCTTGCTGAAAGAAAATTATTTTTGAGGAGCTGCAGCTGCTGGAGCTTCTGTCGCAGCAGGTGTTGCTGCGGCGGGTGCTGCATTTTCAGTCGGTGCTGCAGCAGCAGGAGCTGCGGGTGCTGTAGGAGCTGTTGCGGCAGGAAGCACTGTCGAATCCAGAACAGATTTACTTCCGCGTGAAGATAAAACTGTCAAACCAAGAGATGTGCATGCGAAAAGAACAGCTAACCAGCGGGTCATTTTCTGAGCCAGTGTTGCTGCACCTGTTGCTCCTAAAACCGAATTGGATGAACCACCACCGAAGGCTCCACCAAGGGATCCTGACTTGCTATCTTGAAGCAAAACAAGACCGATAAGACCAAGGCAAACAACCACGTGAACTATTGTAAGAAAAATCTCCATATATTTCCTTTCTGGACGAAACCAAATCAGTAACATGAAAAAACTCCTGAAGGGAATTCTTAAACATTGCGTTGTAGAAAGGATTGATCGATGAAGGTCCCGAAGGGTAGGCTTGAAAAATCGAAAGGATGAATATGCTTAAAGAATGGACTCTTTTTCGTTTCAAGATCAGGAATCGATCGTTTTTATGGCACATGGGGTTGTTTTTGGCGGGTTATGCTTTGGCGGCGACTCCTGGCTTTGCGGCTTCGGTGACTCCCAAATATTCCGATATTTTAAAAAACTTCAAG
>CAZFSX010000106.1:4107-8507 GCA_964522115.1 uncultured Pseudobdellovibrionaceae bacterium
GTCCCGAAATTTCAACGCAGTTCAAAGCGGCTCAGTCCCAGTGGCCAGCAAAGATCTCGCCCCCTTTGGATCAACTGTTGAAACAGAACCAAGATTTTTTAAAAACCTGGGATCAGCTTTTGGACCAGTCCGCCAATTTCCATCGAGGACAGCTGGAGGACGAGAAAATTTTGAATCAGCTGACGCAGGTTCTGCAATTGAGTTTGCTGCGTTTGCAAACGGACTTTCAACAGAACACAAAATCCACACAGTCTTTGCAGAAGGAAAGTCAACGCTGGCTGGCTTATGCCGCCGCAGTTCCTTTTGATGAGGCTTCCTTGATCAGTTTGAAGTGGGCACATTTGGTCAGGTCGATGGTTTTTGATCAGCTGGAGTTGGCCATTTCAAAATACCCAGAATGTGGGACCTCTTCTGGGGCAGAATTTTTGGCATGGATGAATCAGGTCCAAGTTCCATGGCCTTTGGAGCGGATTCTTTTGACAGAGGGAAAACGCTGGGTCTCGGGAAGAGAAGTCGGCAAGCTGGAAAAGTTGGCGATGATGGTGCAGAAAAATCCCTATCTTCCCTTGGAAGAAACTCTGCGAAAGATGGATCCCCATCCTTCTGAAAATTTGCTGAAGTTGACTGTTTTTTGGACAAAGTCAGATATTGATCTTTTGGCCGAGGAGATGAACCGTTTGCAAAAAATGCAGGGGAAATTAGCCTTGGCGCATTATCGTGAAAAGAACAAACAAGAGCCAAAGTCAGTTGAAGATTTAGTGAATTCCAAGTATCTGTTGCAAAAACCCATTGATTATCGAACAGGTCAGGTGATGAGCCTGAAAGACCTACAGTAAGGATCGGAAAATTATGAAGTACAATATTCCTTTGGTAGCCAAAAAGAAGACAGATGTATTGATCGTAGGATCAGGAGTTGTGGGCTGGTCCATTGCTCATCAGTTGTTGAAAAAAGGAATTCGCTCAACACTTGTCGATAAAGGAGATCTTGGCGCTGGTTGCTCCTATGGAAATGCCGGGTGGTTGACGCCTTGTTTTGCAATGCCATTGCCTCAACCTGGAATGTTGATCAAGTCGATGAAGTGGTTGTTGGATCCCGAAAGTCCTTTGCATATCCAGCCTCGTCTTTCGATGAATCTTGCCAAGTGGATGTGGATTTTTTTGCGAAGCATGAATCAAGATCAAACTCGAAAAGCCGTGCAATTCTTGACGGGAATTTCGACCTTCAGTTTGAAAGAGTATGAAGAGCTAGGCAAAAAGTACCCCGACCTTGTTCAATTTGAAAAAAAGGGTCTTTTGATGGCAACGGCCACCAGAGATGGTGAAAAAGCCGCTGTGGACGAAATGAATTTCGTCGCGGAGTTTGGAATTCCTGGAAAGTTTTTAAAAGCGGATGAGGTTCGTTCCTTGGAACCAGCTTTGGTGGGAAATCTTCGCAGCGGAGTTTACTTTCCTGAAGAAGCTCACGCAGAACCCATGGGAATCGTCAAAGCTTTGGCAAAAGAATGTTTGCAGCAAGGTTGTGAATTTCTGCCAAATCATGAAGTGTTTGATTTTGAAGTTCAAGGTGATCAAATCAGGGCCGTACTGACAACTCAGGGGAAAATTCAGGCGGACCGAGTTATTATGGCTGCTGGAAGTTGGTCTCCGGCTTTGGCGAAATTGTTAGATATGCCGATTCCGATCTTAGGAGGAAAAGGTTATTCGATGATCGTCAAAGATTTCAATCCAAAGCCAAAAATTCCACTGATGTTGATCGAGAAAAAAATCGCGGTGACTCCTCGTCAAGACAGCATCCGTTTGGCGGGAACTTTGGAATTGGTGGATCAGGACTTTGGAATTTCTCCTCGCCGTCTGCGATCAATCTGGCGTGGAGCTCGAGAGTTTTTGAATGTTCCCGAACAGCTTGAAGTTCAAGAGATCTGGAGAGGCTTACGTCCTTGCACTCCGACTGGAATTCCGTGGATAGGTCCTTCTGAAAAATGGAGCAATCTGACTTTGTGTGTGGGACATCAGATGTTGGGTCTTCAATCGGCTCCAGGATCTGGGCGTTTGGTGGCTGAAATGATCAATGGGGAAAAAACTTTCTTGCCTTTATATCAACCTTTTCGAAGTGAGTAGATTGTGAAGTTTATCGTTTTTGAGGGCTTGGATGGCTCGGGAAAAAGTTCTTTGATCCGCGGCCTGCAGGAACGTATGACTGCAGAAAAAATTTCCTTTCAAAGCACGCGGGAACCAGGCGGAACTCTTTTGGCCGAAAAAATTCGATCCTTGATTGTGGATCACAGTGAAGATGCCCCTGTGGCTCGCACAGAATTGCTTTTGTACGAGGCGGCCAGGTCTCAGCATGTGGAAAAGGTCATTCGCCCTAGCTTGCAAAAGGGTCAGTGGGTTTTGTGCGATCGTTTCACTGCCAGCAGTATTGCTTTTCAAGCAGGGGGCCGTGGGATTCAGTTGCAAGATGTGAAGATGTTGAATCACTTTGCCACTTCAGGTTTGCAGCCGGATCAAATTATTTTATTGGATTTAAGTGTGGAAGAAAGTGAACGCCGTCGTTTGCGTCGTCAAGCTCAGGAAGGTTCCTCTGCCGATCGTATTGAGTCAGAAGCCCGAAGTTTCCATGAAAAAGTTCGTCAGGGTTTTTTGGATCAAGTGAAGGAAGATCCCACACGATGGTTGGTTTTAGATGCTGAAAATACAACACAGCAGATGGTGGAAGTTGTTTGGACTTCCTGGAAGGATCGTGGATGGCTCGACTGTTCCAGCAACTTGTAGGGCATCAGGCTCAGGTTGAAAAACTTTTGAAGGCCGTTCAGCAGAATCATCTGTCCCATGCGATGCTTTTTGTTGGGCCAGAGGGTGTTGGAAAAAAGGCCGTGGCAATGGCTCTGACTCAGGCTTTGTTGTGCCCTGAAGATTCCAAAGCTTGTGGTTATTGTCCTTCTTGTTTGCGGGTAGAAAAAAATTCTCACGAGAATCTTTTGGTGATTGAACCAGAAAAACATCAGATTAAAATTGATCAAGCCCATCAGGTATTAGAATTTTTAGGACTGCGATCTTTAGGGCAAAACCGTGTGATTGTCATGGATCATGCGGAAGGTTTGAATGCGGCGGCGGCCAATAGCTTACTGAAAATTTTGGAGGAACCACCTGAAGGAACCTACTTTCTTTTGATTGCTCCCAGCGCTTACCACGTTTTGCCAACGGTGAGATCTCGCTGCCAGGTTTTAGGTTTTGCAGGCTTAACCACACAGCAGTTGGCAAAGAAGATGCCTGCAGAAGATTGGATGTTGGCTGGATCCCTGGGAAGTTTGTCGAAGTTACAATCTTTATTGGATCCTCAGGAAAAAGTTTTGCGGGCTCAGTTTTTGCGTTGGCTGCATTTATTTTTGCATGAGCCCGTTGGATATATGGATGGGGATTGGCGGGAGCTGATTCGGCAACGTGAAAATGGATTGAGAATTGCGGAATATCTTTCGTTTTTTTTGCGTGATGTGGTGTTGCTGCAGGCGGGGCAAAAAGATGAATTTATATTTGCAGATCAAATGGATTTATTGACAGAGTTTGCAGCTCAACCAAGATCCTTGATTTTATCCATGGTCCATTCGGCTTTGCAGTTGCAAAGTAAAATTTTACAAAATCGAGACACACAATTATTGATGGAGGATTTTTGGATCACTCATCGTCAAAAAATTTCAGAAGGGAAATCCCATGTGGTCAGGGCTGATTGATATTCATGCGCATTTAGATATGATGGATGAAGGCGTGGATCAGGTTTTAGAACAAGCTTCAGCTGTGGGTGTTTCTAGGATTGTCACAATAGGAACGGAACCTTCCGATCATGATTTTGTTTTAAAGACAGCGCAAAAGTATTTTCCTCGAGTTGCCTGCACATTGGGTGTTCACCCTCATCAAGGGATGGTTTGGGAAGAAAGCATTGCGGACTATCTTTTGCAAAATGCCTCATCCAAAGAGTGCATAGCGATTGGTGAGATTGGTTTGGATTATTATTACGAAAAGTCTTCCAGAGATCAGCAGAAGTTAGCCTTTCGTCGTCAGATGGAAGTGGCTGCCCAGCTGGGAATGCCGGTCGAAATTCATACCCGCGATGCCGAAGAAGATACGGCAGAAATTTTGAAAGAGTTCGAAGGGCGAGTTCGTGGAGTGATTCATTGCTTCACCAGTTCGCAGTGGTTGGCCGATCGATGTTTAGATTTGGGTTACAATATTTCCATCAGTGGAGTGGTCACTTTTAAAAATGCCGAAGCCCTTCGGCAAGTTGTTCGTGGCTTACCCTTGGATCGTATTCATGTGGAAACGGATGCTCCATTTTTGGCTCCAGTTCCTGTTCGTGGTCAGCCGAACCGGACGGCCTTTGTTCATCATACGGCAAAGTTTGTGGC
>CAZFSX010000107.1:0-8441 GCA_964522115.1 uncultured Pseudobdellovibrionaceae bacterium
ATCTAAGACACTTTGTTCAAATAATTCAGACGGAATCCCTGATGGAGCTTGAAAGAAAGACTTTTGCGCTTCAGTCAAGGGCAACTCAGGACCATCATGAATCAACGGAATTTCAAAAGCCTGACTGTGGCTGCGATTCTTAAGATAGAAAACGCCTGGGAACTTTTCGATGATGAAATCCCCATTGGGCAGGTGATTCATCAAAGGACGTGTCCCCTTTTGTAAGGGGATGCGCACTTCTGAAAATATTTGCTGAGTACTCCAACGAAGATTTCCAGCTGACTTTTTCGAAGTAGGATCCTTTCGCTTGGGATTCATCATATTACTTTCAAACATTCCTGATGCATTGACAACCTGACGATATCCATAGTCGAAATAGATTTCAGAAAATTCGGAATAAATATTGATATTTTGTGATTGCGATCCAGAACCTTGCTGATCCAAACGATGGTTTTTGGACCGACTGAATTCTTTTTCTGAAAAAAGCCCTTCGGAATCTAGATTTTTAAGACCACCACCTGTCGGTGATCCCAGATCTTGAGCTTTCGACTGATCGTGCAATTTTTTTTGAATATGCGTAGGCCAAGAAATATAGCCTTCAATGAAACTTAAGACTTGCAATTGTTCATACAAGCGAAGGGCTAGTGCTGCTGTTTTTGACTTGGGTCGAAGAAAGGACTTCCAATTTTTCATCACTGAAGTTTTTAATTCTAAATAGTCTGAATAGGATGGCACTTGTTGCTGAATTTGTTCAGTGGCTTTCGTGATGGCTTCTGTGGGCAGATCCTGATCCACAATTTGGATCTTATGAAGAAAATCTGTCACAGAAGTTATCATGTGGGGCCATACTAAGGGTTCCGGTCCTCGGGATTCCTGGGTGCTGATCCGCACATAGTTCATCGCTGAAGGTTGTCCTGCAGAATTTTGATTCAACGAAGATCCAGAAAATAACTGTGCGCAAAATTGGGCCTGACTGCTGGGGGGAAGAAGCAGCAATCCAAAGAAGCTCCAAAAAAGAAACAGGTGTTTGGCCCTGTGGTCCCCGATGATGAGGGTCATCGATGGGTCTCGGTATATTTGGGTAGAAGTTCATTCATAATCTGAGTAAAAATTTCGACCTCTTGAATAACCCAGTCATACATCTTTCGAAATCTTAAATTGTATCTAGGACTCTGAGAAGCTTTCATCATCAGGTCAAGGTTTGGCTGAAATTCTAATTTTCCCTGATTTGTATGCTGAACATCCACACTGTACTCACTGGCGGTTCCAAGGGCATAGATCAAAAATCGCAGATCACTAAGACCCATTTGCAGACGAAGGTGTGAGTAAGGGACACCTCGAACAATTTGGTCCATCAAGAAATAGGCCTTCATCACTTCTTCTGCTTTGTGAATTTCGCCATGGCTATCCCCATGGGCAGGTTTATATACGTAGGGATGTGCAACGGGGTCTTGACGGTGTTCTGTCAGAATATTTTTTACTAACTCATTGTGGATACGTTGTTGATAGGTCATCGCAACCTCCATCATCATATCTTCGGCGTTTTCGGAAAGAGTGACTTTGTGAACAAGATCTTTCAATTCGATCATTGGAAGATAGGTCGAACTGAAAGAGGCCTTTCCTTGGTCGCGTGCTTCAATGTAGGCAGATAAACTTTCTTCTTTGAAGAGTTTATGAGGGACAAGAATCATCAAAGGAATTTTTGAAAGAAGTCGCTGGCGTTGCAATTGCTCATCCGGAGTAAAGTTTGGATCGCTGGTGAATTCTGCGACGCTCATATTGGTTGTCACCATCACAGATTCAATATTTAATTCTTTCGCTTGGCCATCGTAAATGTGTCGTTCAAAGACCTGACCTAATGCCCCAAGATATCCGCTATTTCCATTAGAAACCTCATCCAAAAGAACTCTTCTGACATTGGGGTTTGCAAGAGAGGAATCAAAATTTTTCAAGTCTTTGGAGGATTCACTTTTTGTATTTGCATAACCAGTGATGGATCCAGGCATCAACAGTCGGTGGACCTGGGTCATATATTTTTTGGATGAAGCAGGACGTCCCTGACTTTGAAGAAGTGCATTTTCATATTCAAGGGCTTGATCAATGAGTGTTGACGGTGTTGTGGTTTTTCCGCCACCGGGTCCTCCGGTGATAAAACTATCGTAACCCATCAAAGAAACGAATTGGTGAAGAAGGGTTTGTTTGGACTCGAAGTGAGCCTTATTCCACTCGATATAGGATTGATGAATGGCATGAACGGCTAGGTTTTGCCGATCTTCTTTCTGTGGATGTTCACGAAGATATTTCACAAGATCTTTGCTGGGAACGACAGGCGTTTGAAAGTTCGCCTTGGGGCTTTGGCGTGGAATCAATTGGGAAGAATCTGCCATATTCAATTTGATGGTATTCACGGTATCCAAAAATGTTTGGTGTTCCATGGATAGATCCTGAAGACGTTGTCTTTCTTCTGAAGATAAATGTGGAATGTCTTGCAGTTTCTGTAATCGGTCGTCAAAGATCATGGTTGAGGATTCTTCCGGTGGTTTGTTGGATGAAGGCAGTGGGATTTCTGCCGTCATGAAATGCAGCTTCAGATCTTCTAAAAATTTGCGTTTGGATGTGTCTTGTTCTTTCTCTGACAAGTTTGGATCTTGAAATGAAAAAATAAATTCCGATCCGTCATCATGTTCACTGTCAGAACCTAATTTTTTCCACTGAATATTTTCTATTTGATTGTGGTGAAAATCTAAAATCATTTCCACCTGAAGATCCGCCTGTTGGGAGGGGTCTTTGACTGTGCTTGTTGTAGAAAACATCACGGTCAGCTTTCGATTTCTTCCATCGTACATGGTATGCACAACCGGTGTTTCGGTGATATCTCCAAAAGAAAATCCGAAACTCACCATGGTTAAAGGAAGGGAGGATATTTGCAGGTTTTTTTTCTTTTTCACAAAATCAGACGGTGACATGGTGATCGAACCAAAGCGCATCAGGTGAAGATCTTCCAATTCTATTGTGTACCTGATTTGATCAAAGGGGACTCCTTCCAACAGTTGTTCGATCAAAAAACTTCCTTTGATCATTCGAACCAGGTCGCCAATTCCACGATTGGTAAATTGGTTGGCGGGAGCATAGGGAAGGGGTGTTTCAAGTTTTCTATCTTGCAAAGCTTTGCGAATATCAGCTTCACGCAGGTCAGATTTGGGTGTGAAACTTTCATCCAGAATTTGAATCAGATGGACCATTCCATCAACGGCTTTGGGGGAAATTCGAACTTTTGGCATAAGATTCTGCTGCAAAGTGATCAGATCCATAGGAAGAAGTTCTTTGCCTGATTCTTGAAAGGCTTTCACTTTTTTTCGATACTGGATGGCATCTTCTGTGCTTGCATGGCGGTGGGGAGTGAAGGCATGGGCTTGGAAGCGATCAGCCAGGGCCTCCATGGTCGGTCTGTAGACTCCTGACCGCGCCAACATCTGAGCAAAGCTTTCATTGGAAATCCCGATGGCAGACATCAGGCCCAGACTGATATTTTCAGTTCCATCAAAAATGGATCGATTGGCTAAAACCTGAAATAAAGGCATCAAGACGAAGCTATTGGCTTGTCCAATTTGATCGAAGATAGCGATCAGCTTTTGATCATCACTTAAAGATCCATCACGAAATCTTTTCATCTGCCCTTTTTCAAAGGCATCTGTGATATAGGGACCCAGCACGGTTGATTCGCTGTTCATTTTGTTGAACTGATGTATCCAAAGGGCCTTTTCTGGTGCCGCTTGATTCTTCAAGTAGCTTTGCAAAACGACTTTGGCAAAATCGTGACTGATGGATGTTTTTCCAGACTGTGGGCCTCCATCCAGGTGCAGATGGGTTCGGCTGAGTAAACTGGAGGACATATCCAGAAGAAGGCGTTGCTTATCAGCATATTTTTCTTGAAAGCGCAAAAGGCCAGTACGGGCTTCGTTCCAAGATTGGGCAAGACTTTCCTGGCTGACAGATTTTTTCAAAGCCCTTGTGTGCACTTTCACCGAAGGAAAGGGGCTCATGGAAAAAGAATCCTTGGATTTCCGATAGGGAAATAGAACCTCGCACTTATCAACCCCTTGTTGGGTAAGGAGCTGCGAAGCTTGTGCCTGCCATAGGGTCGACAAAAACATCACGCCTGAAAGAGCTGCATTCCAAGAAAGGGAAACTTTTGAATTTCCACGGGATATTCCTGCCATAAATAAACCTGCCTTTGAATGGGGTGTTTATATCAGAAACTGTCCCGAAGGACAGAGGGAAGATAGGATTGTGAAGAAATTTTGAAAAAACTCAGATGAGTCTTGAAAAATGTACAGGGGGACTTTGTCCATGGGGAGTTTTTCCTTCACCAGATTGGAAAAATTGAAAAATATGCCTTTCAAAATGAGGCTCCAATCGTCTTTTTCAAAAGGGGATGAATGGGGTCCCCAGGAAAATGTAAGATATATTCTTCCTAAGCACGATCTCGAGATTGTTCCAAAGGATTGATGGGATAAAGTGAGCCCGATCTAACCTAGTTCAGGCATTGATTCTTTGCTTCCACATTTTTTTGGCTTTGGAGATATTCTTCTTCAGAAATTGTTTTTCCGTCTTTTAATCTCACAACAGATAACTCTTTTTTCTCTGTTTGTTCTTGCGTGCAAAACGGTATTTCTACAGGGAGTTGAATTTTAGATAATGAGTAAATTATCTTTCCTTTCCATAGGCCATCAGTGTTAACCAGCTCTATTTGATTAGAAGAAAAATCCCCGATAGAAAATTTAACTTTTTCATCAATTCGGTAGTCAGGGTCTAAAGATAACTTTGACTGAAAATAATAATAATTTGGTAAAGATGGAAGATAAATGATTTCTTTTCTAAAGCCAAAAATACCTTTTTTCTGCACATAAGCTGTATATGTTTTGTCACCAAGAATACTTGGAGGAATCACGCAAATAGGACGTGAAGAAATGGTCTTTGTCGAGATATCAGTGGTCGTTTCATATAGAAAAATCTTTGTTCTTTGCTGTTTAAATGATTCGTGAATGTCTCTTGCTTGCTGATCAATGTCATTTTTATCAAATTTTAAACAGTCATGAAGGCTTAGCTTAGCTGCTCGACTACAATTCTGCGAATCAACAGAATGAGAAATTGGATCTTCCACACAGCTTAAATTCGTAAAGTGAAAATGTTTTGTTATCTGTGGAGGCAGTTTGAGACCAAACTTGCCAAAGTTCTGTGTGAGAGCGTCATTATAATTATCTGTGAAGTGAGATTGTAGGATGCCAATAACTTGACCCGTATTATTCAAAACGGGAGAACCAGAGTTTCCGTGAACTCCTTCGCAATCAACAGCAAGCCCAGTTTTTGAAAAGCTGTCATTAGCTTCAGGATTGAGTAAACTCCCCATGACGATTCGACATGCTTCGGATTCAAGGGTCCCACCAGTGGTGTCGGATCGCGGGGTAATTTTGAAGACAATGGCGGATTGGTTATTCTTGATACCAGACTTAGAGATGGAAAGTGGGTCTCTCTGTGTTTCTTGGATTTCAAAGAAAGCAAAATCAGGGTCAAGGAGTTTAATATTTTCACTAAAGTTGATAATTTTTTTGCATGAATAAATACTATTTCCTGAAGCATCATTTTTTGAAAAACGTATTGCTAAAGATTCAGAACAATCAATTTGAGTATTTTGTTTGAATCGATTTGGTATGCAGTGTGAATTTGTTGCAACAATATTTTTTGCAATTAAAAAGCCAGTGCATTGGGATATTTTAGGGGATAGAGTCTCATCATTTGCGTTGGAAAAAATCATTCCAACATTTTGAGGACAATTGTTTTCATCACGGCATGTGAGACTTGCATCTTTAAGTTTTTGAATGATGATACTTGAGTTTTGTGGTTTAAAAAAGTTGGTTGAATTGGACGTCTCATTATTTTTATGACAAGCGATGAGTGCCACTGTTAGGTATGCATATAAAATAATTCTTTTCATAAAAATCTCCATGTTTTCCATATATAACAACAAGTTTTGGATACTTTATGTTTATAACAAAACTTAGGATGGACGTGGAAAGAAGACGGGATTTTGAAGATATTTTGACAAAACTCAGAAGGAATTTGAAAAATGTACAGGTTGACTTTGTAGCGCGGTACTTTCTCCTTCACCAGACCAGGCATTCTGCGATAAGCCTGCAAACAAAGAGGTCACTTATGAGGCAAGGTAATATAAAACTTATTCAACGTGGAGGGGCTTGGACCAGTTTCTTCCTTTCTGTACTTCTGTGTTGTCAATCCACAGCCAGTGGGATCGTGCCGTCACGCTGTGATGAAGTATTCAAGCAAGTTTTACCAGTAAAAAGCACACAAAGAATCGATTCCGAAAAGCTGAATCAGGCTTTAGAGAATCATTTTATCTCTGTTCACACAGAAGCATCAGAGTCACTGTCACCAGCAGAGAAAAGGAAAATATTTTCTGAATTAACCCAGACAGCAATCCAAGAAGGGATTGACCCAAGTGAACTTTCCAAAATTGTCAGGCAGCATGCTTTCAATAAAATATTAAATATGGAGGGTGGTTCGAACTATGTTGTTTTAGATCAGGATCGCCTTGACAAATTGAAAAAAATGCCTTTCAAAATGAGGCTCCAATCGTCTCCAGAAATAGAACTTACAACACTTTTGGAAGAAAAAGTGCAAAAGACAGAACGCTTGTATCCTTGGGATCGTTTAGATCTTGAAATTGAGTCAATTCCTCTGTTTGAGTCCGTTCAAGCAATGCCTGATAGTTTGTTTGCCCGTAAAATGAAGCCCTATTTTAAAAAAATTGAAACAAGAAATATTAAATATGTTCGTCATTTGAACTCGGATACAATCGAAGCGCTTTTGTGGGTCCCTGAACAAATTGAACCTTCATCCATGCGACCAAATGAGTTTTCGTATGTTTGGATCATGCTTCAAAAGAAAAAGGGGATGGATTTTAATGCATCTACAGAAAAATGGATTCCTGTGGCCTTTTATTCATTTCCTGCATATCTCAACGGTTGGAAGGGAAATCCAAGCGTTGTTCCATTTGTTGTTGGAAATGAAAAGCAGTTGTTTGCATTTATTTTGAAGGAAACTTTTGTCAGTGATAATGGGAATTATATCCACTATCCAAGTTTTGAATGGTCTCCAATTCATTTTCAAAACGAGAGGATCGACCTTTCTGAAATTCCTAATCTCACGCTGAGTGAAGTTGAATTATTTCAAGGGAAAATGAATCAATCAATTAATCACGTTAGATATATACATTATAAAAAAGTTCCATCACTTTATTTTAATTCCAAACAAAAGATTTTTACTCTTGTTTATGTTGAAAGTGCAATTTCTGGGAATGTTGATATTCCATTTGTGCAGATTTCTGCCAATGAACAAAATGATTTTAATGGGTTTATAAAGTTTCCAATTTCTGAAGTGGAAGATAGAGAGTCTATACCTTTTATATATGTTGATCCCATACATTCCTTGATTATTTTTTCGGTGCAGTCTCGGGATGAATTCCGTGTAAAAAGCAACTTTTACAAAAGGGATGGTTATGAATGGGGGCCTCAGGAAAATGTAAGATATATTCTTCCTAAGCACGATCTCGAGATTGTTCCAAAGGATTGATGGGATAAAAATTTCATTTTATTTTGGATGGGCGTCAAAAAAGACAGATTCTTAAAGAAATGCACAAATTGCACAAAATAAGAATAAATGCACAAAATGCACAAATTGAAATGGATCGCTACCCTTGATCGAGGTCTAGGGAATCCTTTTATCCATGATGGATATGTAAATTTATTTCAGGTAAGGCTTTATAAGCATCGCAAACTCGAATTCCTTCTTGAGATAAAAAGTCTTTTTTTGAATGATAGGTTAGCTGATAAGATTTTACATCCGGAAATTTTTTCTTCAAAAACTTTAAGTGTGGAGATACTGAAGTATCGGATAATTTGCACTCAATAAATAGAATGGGTTTTTTATCCTCAATAACTACAAAGTCAACTTCACGTTGCTCATTGTCTTTGAAATATCTTAATTCGATTTCGCGACCTTGAGTATCTTCTAAAAAATGGACTTGTTTTAATAAGTGGTTTCCAATCATATTTTCAAAGCGAAAACCGGGATCTTTTACAAGTGTCCAGTCATAGTGGTAATGCTTTTGTTCTTTTTTGACAGCCTTGATCTTTGTTGAACCAAATGGTGACAATCGATAAATTGCATAAAAACGTTCGTAAATTTCTAGCCATTTTTTGACTGTTTTAAAACTTGTCTGGACATCTTCTGAAATGCTGTTGATAGATAGTGGACTTCCGACCAACTCGGGCAACCTCATTAAAACCAACTCCGCAGATCCAAGATCATGAATGTTTTCAACAGAGCTTATATCATCTCTTAAAATACGAGTCCTATATTCT
>CAZFSX010000108.1:0-8440 GCA_964522115.1 uncultured Pseudobdellovibrionaceae bacterium
ATTTCCTTTCATGAAGCGCTTTTCAAAAGAATAGGTCTTGAAGAAACCTTGGTTGAAAGGGCGTGACTTAATTCAAACTCAAGAATCCTGTCGTCAACTGAAAGGAATCCCCAGTTCTTTGTTGATCTTTTTAGAAGGAACACGATCGACTACATCTAAAATTGCAAAAGAAAAAATCTTTCGACATCTTCTGAAACCGAAAACTTCAGGTCTTGCCACCGCGCTGGATTGTTTAGGTCAGGATGTGGAATGCATCGTTGATGTCACCCTTGTTTATCAAGACAAGCCATCCTTTCTTCATTTTTTATCTGGTCGTTTAAAAAATTTCCAAGTGATGGCAAGAACCATTCCAATTCCTGAAAAATTCCGTGGTCAGCAAATTATGTCAAACCCGAAGTTACGACAGGAGTTTGATCGATGGATTTTATCTATATGGACAGAGAAGGATGTTTGGATGACTCAGCAGCTAGCAAAGCCTCTTATTGCTTACTAGAAATAGTGGCTCTCTATTGCTTGCTGCCCCCCTTGAACCGATGGAACTCTTATTGATTTGGTTTCAGGATGGTAATTTCACCACCACTTTTGTAAGTATCAAGTGTTTGTTTCAAAGTTCTTTTTCCTTGTTCGATAAGGAAACCCTTGGCGACTGGAATGACATTTTTGATATTTTTTAACATCAGTCCACCATCGGATTTAAAGTCTATCCCCATCCAATAACCGGCGGAATCCAGTTCTCTGACCTGGGCTTCCACCCAGACTGTAGGAAGAGCATAAGGCTGTTTTAGTTCATAGCCTACTTCCAAATGAGAAGGAATTCCCAAAGATCGCGCCAAGGCTAAAAAAACCAAAGACAAATCTTGGCTATTTCCGCGTTTGCTTTCTAAAATTTCTTCAACTGAACTAAATTCCGGCATATTTTCAAAACTGATTGGTTCAAGCTCAAAATTTTCACTCATATATTTTTGTATAAGAACCAATAAAAGTTTCCGACTTGGCTTTTCAGAAAACCGTTCTTTCATATCTTGCTTAATCAAATCTGAATTCAAGATCTGTTGCTTCACCCTTTGAATTTCAGGATGATTTATTTGGATTAATGAAGTCGATGCTAGATCCGAGGGAAGCGTTTCATCGTAGACCGTCTCGATGTATTTATCTGTTAGATATAATATAGTCCCGCCTTTGTCGTATTCTACTGACAAAAAATCCCAGTAGTTCGTCAAATCAAGATAAAATGAATCCATTCTTTTTCTAAAAATCACTGTTGCGAAACTGCTAGAATTACTTTGATCAACTGTATTCACACGAATTTTATAAATATCTTCTACCGAGCTCAACTGAGCTGACGAAATGATATCATCTATTGATTCAATTTGAAATTCTCCATCAAGATATTTAATAAACTTTGTCTTCATCTTATTCACAGCGTGATAACCAAAGGATATTGTTTTATTTAAGAATGAAATCTTAAACTTTCGAATATCAAATTTCTCGTCTGTATATGGAATTTTCTTTAAATAAGTGTACAATTTTTCGGTAGTTTCTGATCCCATGTTGTAATCCAACAAGCCCAATGTTCTGTGGTCATAAATCGAATAATTCAGTGGTGCTGATTCTAAATCCTCAAACTTGTCTACGAAAAGCAATGGAACAAGCTTCTTTTTTAATTCAATTGAATCTGCAATTTTTAAATATGAATTCTCTGTTGCTTCAAACTGTTGAAATCTGAATTTTTCAAATTCCTCTTTCTTCGAAAGTGAGTTCGAAGCTTCGCCTTTTATGACTTTCTTTTTTGAATTTTCCAAAACATCTACCAAAGTCAAAGTAGAATCCACTGGAGTTAATTGACAGCCTTTATCCACGGATAGCTTTTCTTCAAGGCCCACAAACTTATCTGAAGATGAACTGGTGTAGTTCAATTTAAGTAGGTATTCACCTTTTTCTTCGTTCGTTTTTGTTAATGTAGATACGAAACAAGTCACGATATCAGAATTTTTCTGACAGTTAGAAACTCCTATTTCTCTGACCATTTCATCTTTTTTCAAAAGAAAAGTTTTGTCTTTCAAGGCGGAAACAGACTTATTGGCTTGATTCACATAGGTATGAAGACCTTGCTTTTCAGAAAAGCGAAATTCACCCCTGATCATTTTTTCTTTTAGGCTCTTTTCGCATGTTACAGATTCTTTTTGGTCTTTCTCTGGATCAGGGGTTATTGGGCTTTGCTTATCTTCAGTGGGCGCTGGGGTGACTGCAGTTGTTGCAACAGATGGACTTGCTTGTTTTGAACAAGCGCTAAATAATTCAGTCAAACCTATTAACACGAACAATGTCATTCTATTGAACTTCATACATACTCCCAGCACTCAACAATCTATTCAAAATAATTTGTCTTTTTGCTTATTTATCGTCATAGAGCGACTTTATTTTTTTAGCCACTTCTTCTTCTACAATTTTCGCAAGTTCAGAAAAGCTCAGGAAGAATATCAAAAAAATAGGAATCGCGCCCTTGAAAGAAATTTGAAAATTTCTCAAATATTTGTATCTGATCAAGGATTTGCATGTGTTTTTAGTGATTTAGAATGAACCCCTGATAGGAAAGTTCAGTATGGTTTTTTCTTGAAGGTCCTTGATCCGGACAAGCGATCATAGTTTCTGTCATAAAAAAAGGCCATGCTGTCGACGGCATGGCCTTTTTGCGTTTTCAATAAAACGGTGAAAATTATTTCAAGAAGTCAGCCAAAACGCGAACGCCGGCGTAAACAAATGTAGAAGTTTGAGTATCACCAGTTGCTGGTTTTTTTGCAGAGTTCACATAAGCCAAGTGATAACGGAAATTTTCTTCCTTCACTGGTTTGTACTCTAAAGCTGCTGTGATTGCGGCAACATCATTTGCTTTATCATCCGCAGTTTTGTTCGTTGACATTTCGTACTGAACAAACGGTGTAAATTGATCCACCATGTATTTCGCTTTCACACGAACAACATCTGTTGAATCATTTTTATCAGTATTTGTGCTATTTGATTTTTTATTCATCAAATAATCACCTTCAACTTCGACAGGACCTGCTGAAAAACGAGCACCTGCAGCAATGTAGTTGGCTTTGATGTTATCATTGTATTGCTCAGTATGATAACTAACTGCCACTTTCAATGCTTTATCCAAGAATACACCATTATACAAAGCACCGGCCATTGTACGAGTTTGTTCTGTGCTATTTTCCGTTTGATTCAACATCAAGACGTCAACAGTCTGACCATCTGCAATTTTTACCGTAAGATCTGCACCACCTAGGTACAAAGGAACAGTCACGTTTCCACCGCTAATCCCTTGAGATAGAAGATAGACATCTCCACCATTGTATTGACCTTCGATACCCCCCATTCCAGATCCAATTTTACCAAGAGTCACATTCACACTGTCTGTAAGTTTATTTGAAATATAGATAAAATCAGCACGGTTTGAAACTGCTTCAGGATTTCCAGCTACTTCAGTGCTAGGATTTGGAGCTAAATTCACACGGGTACGGAACTCAACACTGTCGTTCAGTTTCCCTTTAGCATCCAGTTTTGCGCGAGTGAGAGTCAAAGCATTGGAAGGCTTTGCATTCACTTTATCGTAACTTTTTCCGACCATATCAACACGCGCGTCCAAAGATACAGAACCGGCGTAGGCTGAAGCTGCAACCAATGATGCTGCTGCTAAGATGAATTTTCTGCTGATCATATTTCTTCCTCCTTAAAAGGGTTTTTTGTTGTAACAAGATTCCTTCTGTTACGACCTCAGTCTAAACCCGACGCGACGAAAGGCAACTGATTTTCAACGGTATCCCCCTGGGGAACGGCTTCCTCCTGGACCATGGTTTAGATTTCAATTCACCGCATCAGGACCTTAGGGAAGATGCTGTTTTTGTTCGGATCTTGACTTCTTTGCTCTCCTTCCGTAATCGAATTCAACAACACAATTTACATGGAGTGCAAAAATATGAACGAATCTTTGTTAGTTGCCCCAGCGTTGGCTGGAGCCGCAGGACTTGTTGTTGCTCTTGGATTGTACCTTCGAGTGAAGGCTCAACCCACTGGCAATGAAACCATGAACCGTATCGCGTCCTATGTGCGCGAAGGTAGCATGGCCTTCTTGGTGCGCGAGTACAAAGTGCTTGCCGTTTACGCAGCTGTCGTTGCTGTCGCCTTAGCATTTGCTTTGGGTACAGTTGCCGCTGTTTCTTTTCTTATCGGCTGCTTCCTTAGCTTGCTAGCGGGCTTTTTCGGTATGAAGGCTGCAACCTACGCCAATGTTCGCACGACTCAAGCGGCATCGACAGGATCAAAAGCCAAAGCTCTTCTTGTTGCCCTAGATGGCGGAGCTGTCATGGGTCTTTCTGTCGCGGGCCTTGGACTGCTTGGCCTTGGTGGAATCTATTTACTTTTCAAAGGGACAGAACAACTTCCTGTCGTTCTTCACTCTTTTGCTGTGGGAGCCTCTTCCATTGCTTTGTTTGCTCGTATCGGTGGTGGTATTTATACAAAAGCTGCGGATGTGGGCGCGGATATCGCAGGAAAAGTTATCGAAAATATTCCTGAAGACGATCCTCGTAATCCTGGCGTGATCGCGGACAACGTAGGCGATAACGTCGGTGACGTTGCCGGCATGGGTGCAGATATCTATGAATCCATGGTCGCTGCAATCGTATCTGCCATGGCTATTGCCTTCACTGTTGATACTGAAACTTTAGGTAAATTAATGTCTGGGTCTGCAGAAGAGCAAAAATGGACAGCTTTATCTTTACCATTGGTTCTTTCAGCCCTTGGCCTTTTCATTTCTATCGCTGTGATTTTTGGAGCACGTATCTTCTCCAACTCTCGCCCCGCAGCTGTTTTGCGTAATGCCTTGATCATTCCTCCATTCATTTTAACGGCAGCATCCTATTTCTGTATGCCCTTATTTGGAATCTCTCAAAGTGTGACTGTCGCCCTAGCCGCAGGAGCTTTCGGTGGTGCCTTGATCGGCCTTATCACGGAATACTACACAGCAGCTCGCCCGATTCGCCTTGTTGCTGAATCTTCATTAACAGGCCCTGGAACTAACGTCATCCGCGGCCTTGCTGTCGGTATGGAATCCGTTGCCATTCCAACTTTAGTGGTTGTGATTGCAGCTTATGTTGCGGATCGCGCCTTGGGTCTGTACGGAATTGCAATGGCAGCTGTAGGTATGCTTGCAGGAACTGCGGTTGTGATGACTGTCGATGCTTATGGACCTATTGCTGACAATGCTGGTGGAATTTCTGAAATGTCTGGTCTTGGTAAAGACGTTCGTGACATCACAGACGAATTGGATGCTGTTGGAAATACAACAGCAGCTATCGGTAAGGGTTTTGCAATTGGATCTGCCATTTTAACTGTGGTGGCTTTATTTTCTGCCTTCAATATGGAAGTCAACCATGTACGTGAAACCCATGGCATTGCAAAGATGGTCTTAGAACTGACAAATGCCAATGTTTTGATCGGCTTGCTGATGGGATCGATCCTTCCTTTCTTAGTTGGTAGCACAACAATGACTGCCGTAGGACGTGCAGCTCAAAAAATCGTGCAAGAAATCGGTCGTCAATTCCGTGAAATCCCTGGATTGCTTGAAGGAAAGGCTGAACCTCAACCTGCTCGTATCGTGGATATCGCAACAAGTGCCGCGTTGGTCGAAATGATCATTCCTGGATTGATAGCGGTTTTAGCCCCTGTGATCATTGGATTTGTCCTTGGACCACAAGCATTGGCTGGTACTCTTGCTGGTGCATTGGCCGTGGGATCTACCATGGCTTTGTTCATGGCAAATGCGGGCGGAGCTTGGGATAATGCGAAAAAATACATCGAAAAAGGCAACCTTCAAGGGCACAAAAAAGGCAGCGATGCTCATAAATCAGCCGTTGTCGGTGACACCGTCGGCGATCCATTCAAAGATACTTCAGGACCTGGTGTTGCAATTTTGATCAAGGTAATGAGCGTTGTTTCATTATTGATTGCACAATTGATTGCTTTGATCGGATAAATCCGGCATAGATTCAAACCTATTCACCAGCATCAGGGTCCCAGCCCAGGTGCTGGTGATAAAAAAGCCCTCGCAAGAGGGCTTTTTTTTTACCGATTCTTTCACTATCAAAGCTTCACCAAAAACTGAATTTCTACAAATAGATAGTCAAGCCCACTTGCTTCGAAGAGTTTGGTTCTTCTGTATTTAAAACTTCTGGATCTGGGCTTTTTTCAGGAAAGTGTTTTTGTTTCAAATCCTGAAACTTCTGGCGCAATGTCCTCTGCCACCGATTTTCAAACCAGCGATCATATTGCTTCATGATTAATTTTGCGTCACCTTTACTTACTTGCGGATCTGTGGACCGTGAAAGCTGATCTTCTAATACATCACGAGTAAATTTCAAATACTGGGAATCTAATAAAGTCTGGGCTTCATCATGCAATACCGCAAATAACCAGTAAGTTACAAAAGTCGACTGTTTAGGAATATTTGTCTTTAGATAATTCAGAAAGTATTTCATCCTTAAATCGAAAAACTGACTTCTCTCTTGAAAGTGAGTCCACCCAATTTGCTTCAATTGAGACTGATCCTTGATCACCATCGCTAATCCGTGATCCCAATCATGTTCCGCATAAATACTTGGAGGCACAGCTTGACCACTATCATCCTCTAAATAAAATCGATTGACCTGAATCAATGTGACTCCAGAAAATCGCACCCTGAGAAGATCCTCCTCGGTCAATTGCTTCATCGTAAATATCACTCGAGGTGCAAACCCCGCCGCCTTATCAAAGAAAAGTCCCATCTTATGATTCAACAAATCAATGTGATATTCAAAACTACCATGTGCCCCTGAATGACGATCCATGGAAATCAATGATAAATAGTAGTGTGCCGCATGAATGACGGGATAAAGGCGAAAACCACTTTCTTTCGCCTTTTGAATTCGTTCCTGCAAAACCACGATTTTCTTTAAAAAGGAATGGTAGCTTTGCCTGTGGTGTTTTAATAAAGATCGTTCTCGAGTATCCAACTGACTCTTGAGGCTTAGATGACGAACGATCTTCATCGATTCTTGCAGATCATTTAAAAAAGATAGCCCTTGATAGGGCAATTCTTCAGCCGAAGAATGACCCTGCAAAAAATCCACAATCTGACTTACATGCTTTTCTACTTCAAAGACAAATGCCTGATTTTCTGGAACTTGGATATTGTGCCGATTCAGCTTTTGCTGAAAAACTTCAGAATCTTGAAAAGATTTACTATTGGTTGCTTCTAAGGATGCATAAAAAGAATCAAATGATGGGACTGCGTAAGCATTGAAGGGCATCGCCTTTGATGCCTTAGGCCTGCCTTCCTGAAAAAGCGAACCACAAAAGAAACTGCCATGATTTCCAGAGGAAGATGTGAAATCACCAGCGAATGACAAAGGCCCGACTAAAAACAGTATCCACAGTCTGAATAAAAATTTTTGGCTCATCCTAGAATCTCCGTTCGGGGGGAATATAGTCAGAGCATTCTTCATTTTCATCTTTTATTTTTTGACTTGTAATCATTTCTTAAGCATTGAATAGGCCATGCCAAAAAGGATCTACCAAGCCATACCAAAATTTGAAAAAGAACTTCAGCTAGAAATACAGCTTCGTAAAGACACCCTTCTACAAAAATGGGGTCCCTTATATTTTGTTGAAAGCTCACAAGAAAATTCACCTCCGCTTTGGGTTCAAAATGTATGGGAAAATGCTGATTTTCTACCCATCGATTCAATTCAAAAAGCAGCCCATGATCTGAAAAAAATTCACCCCCTATGGGTTCACTTTCCACTGGAAAATATTCGAAGGGGCGAACTGATCAGCCAAGCATTACCTCGAATTAAATCCAGGCCGTTGACCTTTTTGGAATCGAAAAACCTACCCCAACTTGGTCACTATTCCTTAATAAATAAAGATCAAATGGTCTTCGGCTTTCCCTGTAAAAGTTTGTTTCCCCTTGGCGTTCATGCCTTCGATGAGGACCACAAGAATCCACCTTCTCGAGCTTATTTAAAACTATGGGAACTTTTCACACTTCACTTAAAAAAACGTCCCGAACCTCATCAGAAAGTGCTGGACTTAGGAGCTTGCCCTGGTGGCTGGACTTGGGTTCTTTCATCCATGGCAAAAAATGTCGTTGCGATCGATGGTGCGCCTCTTGCTGAATCCATCATGAAAAACCCAAAAGTGCAGTTTCTAAAAAAGGATGCCTTTCTTCAAAAGCCAGAAGATCTTGGATCCTTTGATTGGCTTTTTTCAGATATGATTTGTGACCCGGTTCGACTTTACCAGCTTGTCCTTGACTGGAAAGCTTCCGGACTTGTGAAAAACTTTGTCTGCACTTTGAAATTCAAAGGCACAACAAACTTTGACATTATTCAAAAATTTT
>CAZFSX010000109.1:0-6940 GCA_964522115.1 uncultured Pseudobdellovibrionaceae bacterium
GATTCGTTCAAGGTTACCAGCGCCTTCTTTGATATTCTTAACTGTTTTTGGAACTTCGTAATTTGTAGTCTTAATTTCTTTTTTTACATCTTGTTTAAATCCCACCTGACCTGCATCGGCGGCACCTGGCAAGTTGGATCGAGATCCTGGAATTCCCGCGGGATTGGTACGAGATCCATCCATGGCTTCTTCTTCGCTTTGCTGACTTCGGATCGCCGTCTTTTCAGGATCGACACTTTCTTCTACGGAAGACGTGGTTCGATGATTTAAGGTTGCATCCACCTTCGCGATCACCTTCCCCTGCCCCACGGCCTTCACCAGGATGGATTCAATTCGATCTTCCAAATCAGATTCAACTTTATGCTTCACTTCCATCAACTCACTGGATCCGCCAGCGACAGGGTCATTGGGTTTGCTCAGCATCTTTCCACGCTCATCCACAACTGTGACTCGATCAGAATCTAAACCTTCCACAGCACTGGCCACCAAGAATCGAATACCCCGAATTTGTTCTGGAGAAAGATTTTTTCCTGGATACAGTTCGACCACAACACTGGCTGAAGGTTGCCCACCTTCTTCAAGAAATGTTTTTTTATTGGGTAAAGCTAGAATAACTTTTGACTGTTTCACCGCTGTCAAAGTATTGATGGATCTCATCAATTCGCCCTGAAGGGCTCTTTGATAATTGATTTTTTGAGCGTAAGAGTTGATACCAAAATCTTGTTTTTCAAATAATTCAAGGCCCACTTGACCAATCTTGTTGGATCCAACTTCGGCCATCAATGCCATTTCTGTGGAATGCAAAAGTTCCTTTGGAACAAGGATGCTTTTTCCATCTTCAGCCAATCGGAAAGGCACATTTTTTTGATTCAGTTTATCAACAATGATGGGAACTTGATCGCTTGGAACATTCGTCAATAATTGTACATAGTCACGACCACTGACCATAACGCCAATGATAATCACGGCAACAAAGGCGATCACCGTCACTGCAATGATCGACATCCTCTTGGTGGGACCAAGATTTTTATAAAATTCGCGAAATTGAACAAATAAACTACCAAATATCTTGTTCAACGGAAGCCTCCATCCATAGTGATTCTTTCCAAAAACAATTCAAAAATCTTGAACTACACCTGCATTTTCATGATCTCTTGGTACGCGTCGATGATTTTATTGCGTACTTGGACCATGACTCTCAATGCGATATCTGCTTTTTCTGCAGCAATCATCACATCGGCAACATTGTCTGTTCGTCCTGTTGCTAAGTTTTGCATGGCTTTATTCGAAGCCACTTGCATTTCATTCACAGAACCGACAGCCTCTTTCAGTGTATCCGAAAAACTCTTACCAACGTCAGTAGCCCCCCCCGTTTTCTGTTCCAAAGACGAGGCGGAATTTTCTTTAATATTAGCAGATTCTAAGAATCTGTTCCCTCGGGAAATTGTCATACTATCCATAAGCTAACTCCCTGCTTTTTAACGTCCTATTTCGAGACTACTTAAGGCCATATCTTTTGCTGCTTGCAATGCGCTGACGTTGGCTTCATAAGAACGGTTTGCCTGCAGCATATTGGTCATTTCTTCCATCGTGTTGATGTTCGGATAAGCTACATAGCCTTCTTCATTGGCATCAGGATGGTTGGGCTGATATTTCATAATGGGTGCTTTGGTATCCGAAACCACATCAGTGACGATCACCTTCTGCATATCGGCCCGAGGAGAATTCACTCCAAGAATCTCCCCAAAGTATTTCACGTCAGGCATCGCTTCAAAGATCACATATTTGCGGGTATAATCTCCACCTTCTGGAGTTCTGGTTGTTTCAACGTTGGCCAGATTGCTTGAAATGGTATTCAGTCGCATACGTTGCGCAGCCATCCCACTTCCACTGATACGAAAACCACTAAAAAAATCTGCCATTATCGCCCCTCGGATGCTGCGTATTTAAGAGCACCCAACTTTTTATTGATCAACTGCAATGCGGCTTTGTACTGGATGGCATTTTCGGCCAATGAAGCCATTTCTTTTTCCAAATCCACAGTGTTTCCATCATTGCTAATTTTTCCATCTGGATTTTCATAAATATCCGCTTTGACTTTCGTAATGGATCCACCACCCACAGGGTAATGTTCTCCATGACTTGTGCTCATTCCTTTAAGGCCATCAATATCTAAGGCTCGTCCCAAGGCCTCTTCAAAATCCATTTTCTTGGCGTGATAACCAGGAGTCTCAGCATTGGCGATATTCGAGGCCGTGACATTTTGTTTCAACAACCGCATATTTAACGAGGTCGCAAGGGCGTCCGTTGTTTTATCAAAAATCTGACTCATTGATTGCCTCCGTTATTGTTCTTCGAAGATTCATCTTTTTTATCATTCACCATGGCCGGAATGCGCTGACTGTATTTCTTGTAATCTGACATCCATTCCTGATTACGAATTTGATCTTGAGCCATTTTGTACCAAAAATTATTTTGCTGACCTTCAAGTAAAGCCCAAGTATCTTTGGCTTTTTGCAATTGCCCTTTATCAAAGTAAATTTGTCCTAACTTGTAACGGGCACTGGCCAGTTTTTTGTCTTTTTCATAGGTCTCTAGCAGTTCTGTGTAACTTTGAATGGATTTATCGACTTGCCCTTTTTTCAAATACAATTGAGCTAGCTTTTCTAAAGACTTTGCATGCAAATCTGCAGAAACTTTTTCTGTATCTTTTTTTAAAGTGAGAACTTGAGAATATGCTTCTACCGCTTTTTCTAAGTGAGATTGCTTCTCTTCCATTTGCCCTAAGTCAAAATAAGGATTCGCCAAAAGTTCTGGCAAGCCCTTCCAGGTTTTCAAAAGTTCTGTCAAATACCGTGTTGCAGTTTCATAGTCAGATTTTTTCTCCAACAAAGATGACGCAAGTTGCACGCGTTCAATTTGCTCTGTTTCAGATAGTGTTTCTGGATTTTTTATTTCTCGTAAAAAATCATAGGCCTTTCCAAAATTGGAGGACTGATAACTAACGGCAGCTAGTCTCAAGTTCACTTCTTCTGTCGTAGGAACACTTTCTAAGATCCGAACTTCTTTTTCTTGAGGTGTTCCCTTCAAGGCATAAATTCGATTCAATGTATCACGATACAATAGATCTGCTTGCTTCATCTGCCCAGCTTGTTCGAAGGATTGAGCAATCAAAAACTTTGTATCAATTCTAGGATTATTTTTTAACCAGTTCCCCGCGTATTGATTATGCGTTTTCATCGCCTCTAAATACTGACCTGACTTAACTTCTTTCAGAATTTTAGCATGGATATTTTTAACAATTCTGTTTTGAAATAAGGGAGCATCAACAGTTGTAGGATGAGCTTGATAATACTCCACTAAAAGATCAATGGATTTTGAATAGCTTTCACGATGTGTGTAACCCTCTGCAACCATCAATGTTGAAAACTGGTCAATCTTTGGAAGGTCTGAAGCTTTAGCCAGTTTTTGAATCTCAGCAACAGAATGCTGAACTTCTACTTCTTTCATATTTTTCATTTTTTGACTCATCAAACGAATACGAGCCACGGAACTTCCAGGCGTATCTCCGTAACGAAATCCTGTTTCCAAATAGGCCCCAAGAACTTGCTCAGAAGGTGCACCTAATATTTGCAGAATTTCTCCAATTCGAGTCATGGCATAAGATGCATAGGGATGGGACGGAAATTTTTTTATAAACTCTTTATAAGCTTCTAAAGCATTTTCATACTTTTGCATTCCAAACTCAGCCGTCGCAATATTGTAGAATGCATTGGGATACGACATTTCAAAATTCTTTAAGTTTTTTAATGTGGTTTTATAGGACTCAATGGCTTTTGTATAATCATGCTTTTTTAAATATACTTCACCCATAGAAAACTGAGCCTGAACTCGATCTTTTTCATCACGTGCTTGTTTTGAAATCTTTTCATACTCATCCTGAGCTTCTTGGAATCGATTCAATTTCAAATATGCTTCAGCTAAAGCAAATCGGCACATACTGATCTGAGCTGAATTTGGATTTTTTTGAATGTAATCTTGAAAAAATCGGATACTGCCAAGAATATCTGACCTATCCAGTAGGGTAAATCCAATCAACATCGATGTTCGAGCACTCAACGGAGACTGAGGATATTTCTCGACAAATTGTCGATACTTCAAAATCGATTTATCTAAATCATCTGTTGATTTTTTTTCAAGCCATTGATTGTAATAAATATCTCCGGTCATCGCATCGACAATTTCCATATATTTCGATTGTGGATATTTTTGACGAAACCAGCCTGATGTTTTCAAGAAGACCCCATATCTTTTCTTTTCAAACAGAGTCTCCAAAAGCCGAGCCATCTTGTTTTCATCATTGTCTTCAGGAAGGACTTGATAAACAGGTGGTTGGGTTAAAATATTTTGTAAATATGGTAGCGGCTGCTTTAACATTGGAAATTCTACATAGACATTTTCACGACTTTGAATGATGGAAGACTCCTTGATCTGATATTTTTTCATGGAAAATCGTTCAAGCATCGGATCAATGCCTTCCAACTGCAACCCTGAGGTGGATCCACTATTTTTTTCAAATCCATCCTTCGCAATCATCATAATGTCTGTCGACGCTGGCGTTCTTTCTGCCGCGCTTCCCTTCTTCGTGACTCGCTCTTCCTGTGGCTTTTTAGCTGTCGAAGTGGACTCTTTTTCATTCTGCGCTTTGACCTTCGTTGGCGAACCATCCTTCGAATAAAAATCAATGATCAATCGAGATGGCTGATCTGTTAAATAGTCAAAGGCATCCAATCCAGAACTGGTCACCTCGAAGTAAATAGCCGTTTTTTCATCTTCTGCTTTGGGTTGAATTCGAATGGAACTAAAATAATCATGTTTTAATTGCTGCAAAGCCTGACTCGAATCAGCCTGAAGAGAGGGAACCAACAACCGGTAAATAACTTTTTTACCTTGAGTTTGTTTTTCTAAATCATAATCCCATTCTTTGATACCTTGAAACTGCAACTGCAAGTTTCCTTTTTGTTGCAGAATTTGCACTTGGACGGATTCAGCCGATGCCAAAAGGCCGCAGCAAAAAAACAAGACAAAGGTCCATACATGGAACTGTGTGGGGGTGAAAGTCTGGATAGATTTATTCATGAACATGCGCATGCAAATATTGTTAGCACGGATGATGCCAATCCTGGCTGATGGATTAATCGCAAATGAAGATCCCAAAGAGCAATTTTCCTGTCAGGTCCTGACAAAGCTATGACACGACCATCTTCTTATAAAATTGTTTCAGGATTTCATTCTTATCCTAGACTATTGGACCTCTGTTCGATAAATCATTATCTTCCGATAGGAATTTAGATTTTCAACATGAGGGCAACGTGCGTATCATCTTTGGCAGCATCTTTTTTTTATTTTTGACTTCCTGTGTTTCTGTTCGCATTGATAATTATGGAGCAGACAAAGACAAGTCGGTTCAATTAGAACAGCCTGCAAAACCTTTTGAATCCATCAAAAATCAGGCTTCAGACTCAACATGGAAAAACCCCGAATCAGGCAGCGTCATCGCCTATTTGAGTGAGTGTTCTCCAGCTTTGAATGTAGATTTGATGTCCATTGTGAATGATGCCGTCACTTCTCTTAAAAATGGAAAAGTCGAATTCCAAGAAACATCGAATGACGTTCACCATGCAGCCATGAATGCCTTCGTCCTGGGCACAAGAGATGAACAAGCCATTGGCTTAAGAATGCATCTTTTTAAAAAGGGAAACTGCCTTTACCAACTACATTTTGTGGGGTCTCCAGAAAGTCTGAAGAAAGATGCAACGGCCTTTGAACAATTTATCCTTGGATTCAGGGTGCCATGATGTTGATCTATTGGAACGCTTTGATTCAGCCAATAAAACGCGTTGCCTACTTGGTCGGTGGAATGACTCATCTTTTTTATTTATTTTTAAAAGAATTTCTTCAGCCCCCCTTTTATCATTCTCTGGTTTTAGAACAGATCTTTTTTGTTGGAAGCCGCTCTTTCCCATTAGTCTTCATCACCGCGGCAAGCACGGGAATGGTCATGACTTTGCAGTTTGGTGTAGGTCTGGAAAAATTTGGTGGAACACCTTATGTTCCAAAAATCGTTTCTTTGTCTATTTTGCGAGAAATGGGCCCTGTTTTCACTTCGCTGATGCTCGCTGCGCGAGTGGGAGCTGGCTTTGCAAGTGAAATTGGATCTATGGTTGTGACCCAACAGATCGATGCGATTCGCGCCTTGGGAACTTCTCCTATTAAGCGGATTGTTATTCCGCGTATTATTGCTAGTTTAATTTCTGTTCCTCTCTTGGTGGCCTTCGCCAATATGACTGGAGTGATCGGTGGTCTTATTGTTGGGACAACAGAGCTTCATCTAGATCCTCAATTTTATTTACTGAAGGTCTTAACGACTCTCACGGTGAAAGATTATCTTGCTGGATTTGGCAAATCCTTTTTCTTTGCTTTATTCATCTCTGTTCCTGCTTGCTACTACGGAATGAATGTTGAAGAAGGTACTCGCGGCGTAGGTGTGGCGACAACAAAAGCCGTTGTTACCAGTTCCATTTTTATTTTAGTCGGTGATTTTTTTATAACAAAACTTTTCTGGATGATCGAAAAATGGCTGTAATCGATATTCGCAATTTTCGTAAGAGCTTTGGAAACAAGGTGGTCCACCAGGGCGTTTCTTTCACTGTGGAAAAAGGCGAATGTATGGGACTGATCGGAGGATCAGGAACAGGAAAAAGCGTCATCTTAAGAAGTCTGATTGGCCTTGAAAAACCAGACTCGGGTCAAGTGTTTATCGACGGTGTTGATGTTACAACTCATTCAGAAAAAATGTGGTTACCTCTTCGAAAAAGGATTGCCTATGTTTTCCAAGGTGGAGCTCTGTTTGATTCTCTGACTGTGTTTGAAAATCTAG
>CAZFSX010000109.1:6950-8435 GCA_964522115.1 uncultured Pseudobdellovibrionaceae bacterium
ACCCAATTCACCTCTACAGAGATTGCAGATCGAGTCCATGGGCTATTGGAACAATTTGGACTTCGAGGTAACGAGAATGTTTATCCATCCAGCCTGAGTGGTGGTATGCAAAAAAGAGTTGGGCTTGCTCGCGCTATCATTATGAATCCAGATGTGATTTTATATGATGAACCTACAGCTGGACTTGATCCCTATAATTCAAAAAAAATTTTAGAAATGATTTTGAATTTAAAAAAACGGGAGTCACATCGATTCTTGTGACTCATGATATGCCCATTGCCCTGGCAGCTTGTGAACGATTGGCAATGTTGATGGATGGAACAATCAAGGCCATCGGAAAACCCGATGAACTGGAAAAAGAACAAGGTAGCTTGATTTCAAAATTTATCCTTGGTGAAATGAGGTAGTATGGAACTAACAAAAAGCCAACAAATTCGGATCGGGCTTTTTTTAATTGTCGGCATCTTTGTCATGGGTTCATCCATTCTGATGTTAGGTGGCGACCGTTTGTTTTTAAAAAAACAAGCCTTGCTGCACGCCTATTTTGATCAAGTCCAAGGACTGAACCGCGGAAGTGTCGTCAGTCTTTCTGGATTAGTGATTGGAAACGTGAAAGAAATCAAGTTTGCAGCAGATCGTAGCCAATTGGATGTGGTTCTTAAAATTGATGAAGAGCATTTGGGTAGATTAACCTCCAATTCCCAAGTGGAAATCCGAACTCAAGGAGCTCTTGGAGATAAATTTATTTTTATTCACCCAGGAGATCCTTCAGCAGAAAAGCTGAAGGATGGTGACTCTCTTCTTGTCACCAAAGGATCTGATTTTATGGCCATGCTTTCTGAAAAAGGAAAGGATGCCGAAAAAGTTTTTCTTATTTTGAATGAAGTTCATAAACTTCTAGTTTCAATCAATGCACAAGATCGATCTGAAAAAATTATGAAAAACTTTGCAGAGGCCAGCGAATCGTTCAAGTCATTTTCTCTAGAATCAAATAAATTGGTGACTGAGTTTCGCCAAAATAACAGTGGAAAATTACAAAACTCCTTCGATCGATTGGACAAAATTTTAACGAAAATTGAAAAAGGTGAAGGATCCCTGGGCGCTCTGATCAATGATCCAAGTATTCATGAACAATTGAAAGCTATTCTGGGAACTCCTACTCGTAAAAAGTTTTTGAACTCTATCTTGAACACCTCTTTTGATAAAGAGCCCACGAAGGGGGAAAAATGAATTTCAACTATGAAGAAGCCTTTTCTCGAAACTTAGGTTGGGTCACAGTTGAAGAGCAAGCCTTGCTTAGAAAAAAGAAAGTAGCTATTGCTGGACTTGGAGGAGTTGGCGGGATTCATCTGGTCACGCTCAGTCGCCTCGGCATTTCCAATTTTCATATTGCAGATTTTGATCAATTCGAACTTCCCAACTTCAATCGCCAAGCCGGAGCCAGCGTGAGCACCCTTGGACTGGAAAAATCCGAAGTGATGAAAA
>CAZFSX010000110.1:0-4269 GCA_964522115.1 uncultured Pseudobdellovibrionaceae bacterium
GGAGTATTCAATTTCACTTTGTATTTCAAAACCAATTCATTGACGGGTTTGTAGGCAAAGCCCATATTTGACCAACTTCTTCCACTTCTTGAACGCCAAGAGGAACGGATTCCTATCGAGGGCTGAAAAACCAGCTCTTTCAAATCAGGCACATCCAAGCTGTAAACTAATCCTGTCGAGACATTTTTAAACGGCCATGAATCCGGGGGCGAAGAAAACCAACGACTTTCCGAAACCAACTTCCCACTCTTCGTCTGAATGGGGGGCCCCATTGATGGAATGAAAAGAGGGCTGGCGAAAAACAAGGTCTCAAACTCCCCCGATGTGTTTTGAAAAAAAACTCCGGTCAAACCTGCGGATTCAGGCCTAAGAGCATCGACTTCAAAACTTGGCTGCCACATCCCAAGGTGTTCTGAATCATCCAAAAGATTCCAGGTCTGCCTAGATCTTCCAAGAATGGATCTTTGATAGCCTTTTTCATGCTGCAAACGGAAGTCCTGTAAACTGAAATGTGCTTTTTCACTTTCCGTGAAACGGCCCACAGAAAGAACCACTTTCGATTGCCAATCTTCCCACTGCCTTTGCAAATCGAAGTAGGCCTGAAACAGATGGGTCGCATTCAAAGAATCAGGATCTTGCTTTGGATCTAATGGGGACATGTAACCCATGGATTCCGTCAGAAACCACCCGTGGAGCTCACTTCCAGGTAAAGGGGTCAGTGGTTGTAGCATCTGTTGAGAAAAGCCAACCTGTGCCTTTGCCGACGGCAAAAGCACACACCCCCAAACGACGATTATGACAAGATGCAAAATACGAGTCGTCATCGCCCCCAGAATTCTACCAATCCCCTATTGAGTCAACCCTCAGCGCATAAAAATAGAATAAAAACTCGATTTAAGTGTGCATCATCGAAAAGAGATTCTCGACTTTCAACTAAATCCTGGCAAAAATGGCTGATTTTCAACAAGACTTTGAACCTACAAAGGAGCCCTCATGGACTTGCAACATTTGCTGAACAATATGTGGATCGATTACTGTGAATTAAACCCTGCTGCTGCTCGTATTTTTCAAGAGCTGACCAAAACAGGAGAAACTGTTTTGAATGATCATATTGCCTTACGTACTTTTCAACATCCTGATCTTGGCATCGAAAGTATGGCTCAACATTTTAAAGCTTTGGGTTATGTGGAAAAAAACGAATACTTCTTTCAAGAAAAAAAATTGTACGCGAAACACTACGAACATAAGGACCCTCAACAACCTAAAATTTTTATCAGCGAGCTGGAACTTTCAAAAATGTCGACCTTTGTTCAACAAAGTGTTCAAAAAATGATTTCAGAAATTCCAAAAAATTATTTTCAAGATCCCAGCTTCATGTACCGTGGTCGCCCATGGAAAATGGACCACAAAACCTACCTTGCCTTAGCCGAAGAAAGTGAATATGCCAGTTGGGTTGCTGCCATTGGATTTCGGCCCAATCATTTCACTGTCAATATCAACGCATTGAAAAACTTCAATGACATTCATCGACTGAATGAATTTCTGATTCAACATGGTTACACCATGAATAATTCGGGTGGAATCGTCAAAGGTTCGCCGGAATTATTTTTAGAACAAAGCTCCACTATGGCTGAAAATGTCGAAATATCTTTTACTGATGGTCATTTTAAAATACCTGGCTGTTACTATGAATTCGCCAAACGCTATCCTCTAGCCTCTGGAGTTCTTTACCAGGGATTTGTGGCGCAATCGGCAGATAAAATTTTTGAAAGTACAAACCGCCGATGATTCAAGTATTTTTGATCCTTCTTTTAAATTTGAATATGGCTTGGTCCAAGGATCCAGCCATCTCTACATTGGTTTGCAGCTCTATTTTTTCGACTCCCGTCGTCGTTCTGCAATCTTGGGAGCACTATCATATTCTGACGAAGGATCATCGTATGATTTCGAATGCTCGTTATCTGGGGCCTTCCTCCCAATCTGTTTCCAAATATGATTTCCTTGATATCGATGGAACTGTTCACACTGTGCCCTACGATCAAATTCAAAAAGCTCAGCCAACAGGACCTGGTATCCCTTCCAAAAGTTGGTACAAACGATATCTTCAAAGTGATTCTTATTTGCAAAGTTCTTTGAAGATCTTTCTGGATAAACCTTGGTTCCAAAATGTTCGATCGACAGAATTTGAAGAACATATTCTTCATGCAAGCCACGAAGTTCCAAAAGATGCACTTATTCAGTTTCAAAAAGATCTTCAGACTTCTCTGGATATTTTTCGACAGCACAACATGGTTCTGCCAAAAATCCAATTTCACCTTGGATACTCCACCAATCAGACTATTCCGCAAGTTTATGCTTACAATGCAGATTCATTCACTTCAAAGAAAGTCGAACGAACCTATAATATTTTTTGGAAAATTGTATGGCCTTTGCGACATATTCAACACCATCTTTCCACACTTTTTCATGAGGTCTTTCATTTATGGATCAGTGGACAACCGATCACCCCTGTTTTAAATGAAGCTCTTGCTGATTTTATGGCAGCCCATTTTCTGAACTCACCTCAAATTTCACCAGGGTATTGGAAAGATCAAAGGCCCGTCCGAGACATATCAACTTTACAGGCCTTCCACCAAAATTCAGCAGAAAAGTTTTCGAAAGAAATTCCAACAGAAAATCTAGATTATATTCCTTATCATTTGCCATCCTTGTTGATTTCTCATGTATTATGGGAAGCGCGATCGACTCTTAATCCCATCGATCAAGAAAAGATGTTTCAATTTATCTATCAAAAAATTTTCCATCACTACAGCGACTACAAATCCCTTCGAACTGAATACAGAAAGGCTGCTGCTGATTCTGAATTCTATTATGATTTAGAATTAATTTCTGCTTTGTTGATTCAATTTTCAGAACAGTCCCTAGCTGCAGAAGCGCAAAATTCATTTCTTGAAAAATTAAAATCTTTAATCAACGACTATCATTTTGATTTTCAAATTCTGAGGCAATTTGGTCGAACTTTGAATCAAAGCCCGCAACTACACACAGACATCCACTAATGTTTTTTGTTTCAATGAAAAATTTTGTATTGACTGAATGATTTTCTGTAAATCAACTTGGTCGTAGCACATTGTACTTTTTTGACAGTGACGTTTCCAACAAGGACTGCAGGGTGAATCACTCAGAATTTTGACTCCACGATCGTACAAATCAATTTCATGGGCACAAGTGGGACCAAACCAAGCCACCACCATTTTTTTCAAACCTATTCCCATATGCATCCCAAGACTGTCTCCGGTGACAATGACGTCACAGGCTTGAACGCTCACAAGTCCGTCCCGAAGACCCGATGTCGTTGATGATTGAATGACTGGAAAATTTTCACCAATCATTTTATTTCGATCTGTATCTTCAGGACCTCCAAGAAGTACAATATTTTGGAAACCCTCAGACAGTAAACTTTGAATCAGATGACGGTGAGTTTCGACACTTAATTTTTTGTATGGAATCACGTGACTACATCCCGTATTCAAACCTATCACAAGATCGTGCCCAGGATTTTTTGACCATACCTGGCGGCGTCTGTCAGATTCTTCCATTTCTTGGGAAGTCAAAAAAACTTGATATTCATCACGTTGGTAGTCGCCTAAATTCAACGCTTCCACCAGCAGCTGGGTTTCTGGTTTTTCGTTGATAAAAAATTTTTTTTCGTCGCTTAAACCAAGATCATAAAGTTCCTGCGCTTCGGGGTTGGCTGGAAGAATCGCACCTGTTTGAGGGTCTGCAATAAATCCAAAAACAGAATCATAACTCGTACTTTGCAAGATCCCCATCGCCACCAATGATTTATCTACCACCAAGGCAACATCGAAATGTAATGCTTTCAAATTCAAAATATCTTTGAATGAAGATGTTAAAATCCGATCAATCAAAGGATTTCCAACAAGCAGATGGTGAGCAGGAGATTCCGTCACCCATGTTATATGAGAACGAGGAAAACGACGACGAATGCTTGGCAATAAACTGGTGGATCGAAGAACTGCACCTAAAGCTCCCAAATGTATCAAAAGTATTCTTTGCTGAACAACATCACGATGTGGACACTGAGTTCCACAATCTTTTGAAAGTCCGCAGGGTTTATAACCTTGAAAGTAACGACAATCTATTGCGTACATTTCTATATTCTGTCGCAGACGCCGATGGAACAACAGTCCAAGACGACCAATTCAGACTTTAGGCTGGAAACACCAAATCAATTTCTGTTCCCAT
>CAZFSX010000110.1:4279-5553 GCA_964522115.1 uncultured Pseudobdellovibrionaceae bacterium
CAACTCCCATGCGATCAGATAAAAAACGAGCCAAAGAAAGACCTAATCCCGTACCCCGATGACCCTTCGTAGAATAATCTATTTCCCAACATCTTTGCAGAACATCGGTTGTCATTCCTGGACCTGTATCTGAAATTCGTAGGAAAGACTTTTCATCTTTAACTCCAGAAATAAACATCAATGTCTGTGGATGCTCCAAATCTTTTTTTGTCGAAGTCTCCATGGCTTCAATGGAGTTGATAGCTATGGCCAATACAACTTGGGTTAAAAATCCCAAATGCACATTCCAACGCGCCTTACGATCAACATCATTTTGTAGCGCAATTCCTGATTTTGTCATCCGATCTCCAAGTAAAGCGGCAATCCATTGGACATAGTCGTAGATAAAAATACTTTGGTGACGATCTTCGGAAAAACTTTCCGTCAAATATTTTAGGTAATTGATATGACCTCTCATTTTCTGAAGGTCCTCTTGCAAACCGGCTTTTGTCTGAGTGTTTGAAGGAAGACTGACCTGTAAACGCTGCACACGACCTTCGATCTCAATCAGTTTACGATCTAGTTCTTTTCCAAATCCCTCCAGAAAAATTGAAAAAAACTCCAAGCGATCTTTTAAAATAATTTCTAAAAATGCATCGCCTTGATTTCCTAATGTTCCCATAAAAACCTCATCATATAATGAGAGAAAATGGCGTAGACACTGGCTGCGACAAGAAACACGCCAACCCACTTTTGCTGACGTTGATTGAATACATGTCTTAGCTTTTTTAAAAATACAGGAGCTAAAGATAAAGACGGTGCCGTCCCCAGCCAAAATAAACACATCACAAAACCACCCACAGACCATGATTTTGTTGAAGATGCCGCCAAATAAAATGTGTACAGCCAAGCGCAAGGAAGAAGTCCCGTACTAATACCCAAACTCAAACTATTTTTAGGCAACCATGGATAAATCGTCTTGATTAACTTCAAACTAAGTTGACTGTTTCCCAAAGTATATCTCTGCCCCATCATTTGTAAACCCATCAATGCCAAGGCAATCAACATCACAATAAGACTTACCCCTTGGGCAAAACCTAAATACTTGGAAATTTGGTGACCTAAAGCTCCCCATATCATTCCCATGGAAATATAAGAAAGACCACGGCCCATCTGATAACCAACAAGCCCCCCACGTACCTGCGCTAAGGTCGCCATCGGAGAACACATGGACATACAATGCCAACTTCCAAGAAAAGCTGAAAGCAGCAGTGCTAATGACCAAGTCAGCGTTA
>CAZFSX010000110.1:5563-6322 GCA_964522115.1 uncultured Pseudobdellovibrionaceae bacterium
CGGTCATTCCACAACTTCCACGCCATTTTTCCAGGTCAGCGTTAAGAAAAATGAGCTTTCGCCAAATTTAGCGAGGTCCAACAATTTGAATTTCCTTTTCTTGCAGACGATCCACAGGTTCCCCCTCTAAGGATTTTCCTTGGATCAAAACTTTCGATGTGACTTTTCCATCCCCTTTTGTGAATGAACGAGGCATTCTTAAGAAAAAATGCACCGATTGAATTTCACCTCCTCGCATTTCAAAATGATTCATAGGCATCAATAATTGGACTCCAGACGTTTCCAAATCCGAAGGTAAAGAAACAGAAAACTTTGCTCGTACAAAAAGCTGATTTTGAATATGCACGTGAAAATGATTGATAATGATTTCGTTCCCCTGCCCATCGGATTCCATGCGATAGGGTATGTCTTTGGCTCTTAAAACTTGAGCCATAAAAGGCTCTCGAGTTCCAAGATTATAAATCAAACCAATCAATGAAAAGATAATTAAAATTAAATACAATAAGGAACGCGGTCGAAACGGATTGATTTTCTGACCTGACATCGAATCATAGCGTATCAAGCCCCTTGGCTTTTTCACTTTGTCCATGATTTCATCACAAGCATCAATACAAGCTGTGCAAGTGATGCATTCCATCTGCATACCTTTTCTTATATCAATCCCCGTGGGACAAACATTCACACAACGTTGACATGAAACACAATCGCCAGTTTGTTGACCCGCAGCTGTTTTCCCTTTTCGAGGTTCCCCTCTTTTTT
>CAZFSX010000110.1:6332-8403 GCA_964522115.1 uncultured Pseudobdellovibrionaceae bacterium
CGTATCCATCAGAACGGACTGAAATCGTCCATAAGGACACATAATGATGCAAAACTGTTCACGAAACCAGGCAAAATCAAAAAGGATCACGACCGTCACAAAAGTAACGATAATAAAGTAAGTCCAATTATCTGCAGGAGAATGAAAAATCATATCCAGCAATGCATCTGCACCAGAAAAATAAGCAATAAAACTATGCGCAAAAATACTTGAGACAAGAGTAAATAAAAACCATTTCAGTGATCTTTTAAATAATTTAGATACAGAAGTTGGCGCTTTTTCCAATTGGCGACGTTCAATGTAATTTCCTTCTACCCATCTTTCAATCCGACGATAAACAGCATCAATAAACACCGTCTGTGGACATGCCCATCCACACCAAACGCGCCCCCACACAGAAGTGACATAGGTCAAACTTAAAGTAAGAAATGCTAAAATAAAAAAGATTAAGGGCGCATCATGCGCCCAAAAAGTTGTACCAAAAATTGCAAATTTGCGATGAGGAATATCCAGCAAGATGCTCTGCACTCCGCGGACTTTAATCCAAGGCAAGATCACAAAAATCAATAACAAAACAATTTGAGTCCAATCCCTGTGACGGCGAAAAAATCCTTTCACCTCGGCAGGAATGATCGCAATGCGATCACCGAACTCATTTAACATCGTTAGACCTTCTTGATCTTGCTTGGATTCATTCATATTATCACCTATTCAACAATATTGCCCTGAGGGGCTTTTGGATTTGCAGGATTCGTTCCTTTTTGTGAAACGATGTATGCGACAACAGCCACTACATCGTCTCCACTCATCATACTTGCCCAAGCTGGCATCCCTTTATCAAGGACTCCTTCACGCACAACTTTGATGATATCCAGGCGCGTTCCTTTTCCATGAATCCATGCCTTGTCGACCAAGTTCGGTCCAACAAGTCCCTGAAGCTCTGGACCATGACAAGAAGCACACTTGGCTGCATAAGCGGTTTTCCCCTGAGCCTGTGTTTCCTTTTTATCCATGATCGCCTTCAAAGAATCTTCACTTTCTTCAGCTTGAGCCGATGGCGCTGTTGGAGATTGTTTTGCGGAAACCTGAAGCGTTTGCACTTCCTTCATGGCCACTTCAAGCTCCTGTGCAAGACTTGCACCGCCACCAAATTCATAATGGATCCAATACAAAAATCCAAAAATGACAGTTCCAAAAAATGTGATTAGCCACCACGTCGGCAACGGATTATCGTATTCCTTAATACCGTCATAATCATGGTCCAACAATAAATCTTGGTCTTTTTTATCCTGACTCATATTATACATCCTTCAGTGGAAGTTGTTCCATATAACGATATGTTTCATTAGCCCCACGGCGATAGCTCCACAAAACTACACCTACAAAAATAACCAAAAAAAGAAACATCCCAAAAATTGTCAGATGAATATCTGTAAAATAAGACAAAGCCTGTTGTTTCATCTTATTTACTTCCCTTCTGACCTAAAGCCTGCAGGTATGCAATCAAAGCGATGATTTCCTTACGTTCAATGCCGGCAGGAACTGATGGATCTTCAGATCGAAGTCTGTTCGCAATTTCCACAGCTTCCTTTTCCGCCATCATATCTGCATTCGCCAAAGTTTCTTGATCATAAGGAACATTCAACATTTTCATCACAGAGACTTTTTTACGCAATGACAAGAAATCAGTATCGCGTTTCGCAAGCCATTCGTAACTCGGCATAATCGATTGAGCGGTCATTGATCGAGGGTCCATCATATGACGATAGTGCCAAACATCATTGCGCAATTTTCCTTCTCGTGCCAAATCAGGTCCTGTACGTTTTGAACCCCATTGAAATGGAAAATCATACATAGACTCTTCAATTGTTGAAGCTGGTCCATAACGTAAAACCTCAGATGCCATTGGACGTATTTGTTGCGAGTGACAAACATAACATCCCTCTTTGATGTAAACATCACGCCCTGCTAGCTCCAAAGGCGTATAAGGTTGAGGTTTTTTTACAGGATCAATAAATTTACTTAAAGAAAGCATTGGATAAATTTCGATCACAGATCCTACCAAAATTCC
>CAZFSX010000111.1:0-8391 GCA_964522115.1 uncultured Pseudobdellovibrionaceae bacterium
AATAGGTTTTCAGTTCTTTGGAGATAAAAATGGGAAAAAAGCGCATATTCCTAAGGTTTTCCTTCTTAGTTGTTGTACTGGCAGCTCCGTTTTATGCTGCTGCATTTTTTGGAAGCGATGATACATCTGCTTCCAGCAGTCAAGATCCCTCGATCAAAGAAAAAGCAAGGTCACGTTTTTATCCAGGAGGAAAAGATGAGGAGCCCTTGCGAGTTCAGCCTCAGGTTCTTGCTCCTAGTCGAAAACATAGCAATTCCATTGAAAACTCAACAGAACCAAACAGCGAAGATTAATCAGAGGAAGTGATCCATGAAAATACAAAAAAATGAAATTTTACCTGAAGGCGTCACCCGAGAAACAATGGATGTGGATGTTTTGATTGTAGGAGCCGGCAGTGCGGGTTTGTCTGCGGCTTTGCATTTATCCAAAGAGATTGAAGCTCACAATGAGGCTGTTCGCCAAGGAAGGAAGAGTGGGCCTGAAATTCCTGAAACTATGATTGCGGTCATTGAAAAGGGGGCCGAAGTAGGAGCTCACAGTCTTTCCGGTGCAGTGATGAACCCCTCTGCTTTGAAGGAATTGGTTCCTGATTATCAAAACTTGGGTTGTCCCATAGAAAGCGAAGTCAAGGAAGATGCTGTTTACTACTTAGGGCAAGAAAAAGCGATGAAGCTCCCTGTGGTTCCGCCCCCATTTCATAATGTGGGAAATGTGATTGTTTCTATTTCGAAGTTGAATCGCTGGTTGGCCGGACTTTGTGAACAGAGAGGAATCAATATTTTCCCAGGCTTTGCTGCCGTCGAAGCCCTGTATGAAGGTTCGCGAATTGTTGGAGTTCGTACTGGGGATAAAGGGCGCGATAAAGAAGGTATGCCGAAGTCCAATTTTGAGCCAGGTCTTATTTTAAAAGCGAAGGTGACTGTATTTGCCGAAGGGACTCGCGGTTCTTTGTTCAAGCAAGTTTGTGAAAAGCTATCTTTGCGAAGTGGAAAAAATCCAGAAGTTTTCGAAGAGGGTGTTAAGGAAATCATTCAGTTGCCAGCAGGAAGAGTGAAGCCAGGGCATGTCGTTCACACCATGGGATTTCCTTTGTCAAAATCCATCGGGGGCACTTTTTATTACACTTTGCCTGGGGATAGGGTTGCGCTTGGATTGGTTGCTTATTTGGACTCCAGAGATCCATTGCTGGATCCGCATCGCGAATTGCAAAAATTAAAAACCCATCCCTTTTTTCAAAAGCTTTTAGCTGGAGGAAAGGTCATCGCCTATGGAGGAAAAACGCTTCCTGCCGGTGGGTGGTATTCGATGCCAAAACTTTATGGTGATGGTTTCTTAGTCTGCGGAGATTCGGCCAGCATGGTGGATGTTCAAAAGTTGAAAGGGATCCATTTGGCCATGAAGTCGGGAATGTTAGCTGCGGAAACTGTTCTGCAGGCTCTTCTTAAGCAAGATGCTTCGGCAACAACTTTGCAGGTCTATGAACAGAAAATTCAGCAAAGCTACGTGAAGTCCGAGCTTTATAAGGTTCGTAATTTTCATCAAACATTAAGTCAGGGGATGTTTGCATCGATGCCTTTGTTAGCTTTGCAAGAACTGACTGGGGGGCGCGGTCTGGTGGATCCCATGCCTTGCCATAAAGATAGCTCCACAACAGAAACTGTGGTGGAAGTTTGGGGGCCCCAGGGATTGTCTGAGTCAGCCAATCAGCTTCCAAAGCCTGATGGAACCTTATTCTTTGATAAGTTATCCAGCGTTTACTTAACGGGAACCATGCATGATGAGGATTCTCCTAGCCATCTTTTATTGGCGGATGGGGATGTCTGTCGAACCAAATGTGCGCCGAAGTACAAATCACCTTGTACTCATTTCTGCCCTGCCAGTGTTTACGAGATGTTGCCGTCGAATAAGTACCCAGGTCAGTATGATTTACAAATCAATTTCACGAATTGTATTCATTGTAAGACCTGTGATATAAAGTGCCCCTTTGAAAATATTGAGTGGACTGTCCCCGAAGGAGGCGGTGGTCCGCGGTACCAAGAGACTTAATTCTGACAGGCATGCCATTCCGGTGATGTTGTGGTCCTTAAGTGCTCTGATGGGCCACAACAACGCAAAGGAGTTTCTATGTCACGATTTTTTGCATCCACAGCGAAAGGTTTAGTCGAGGTTCTGGAAAGTGAACTTCACAGTTTGGGGATCGAAAGAACCGAACGAGCTATGGGGGGAGTATTCTTCGATGGGAACTGGGAAGATTGCTACCGAGTGAATCTAAAATCCAGAATTGCTTCTCGCATATTAAAGCCAGTAGATACTTTTATTGCTTACCAAGGTGATGATCTTTACTTCAACGCGATCAAGTATGATTTCACAAAACATTTTGATGTGAATCAAACATTCAAAATTGAAGCCAGTGTTCGGGATTCAAAAATTCAAGACCAACGTTTTGTTGCGATGAAAATCAAAGATGCTATTGCAGATCAGTTTCGGGAAAAATTTGACGGTCAACGTCCTGATGTCGAAAATTTTAATCCTGATGTGCGTATTTATGTTCGCGGAGTTAAAAATAAATTTGAAATAGCAATTGATACTTCCGGTGAAAGTTTATTCATGCGTGGGTATCGTAAAGAAAGTGGCGATGCGCCCATGAAGGAAAACTTGGCCGCATCTTTATTGGCTTTAGCAAAATGGGATAAAAAAACTCCTGTAGTTGATTTTATGTGTGGATCAGGAACTATTTTGATTGAAGCAGCGATGGCTGCCATGAATCTGGCTCCAGGGTCCTTCCGTCGGGAATTCGCATTTCAGCGCTTGAAAAGTTATGATGAATCCGTATGGGAACGCTTGGTGCAAGAGGCAATGAATGAAGAAAAGCAGGATTTAGATTTTCACTTTTATGGATACGATGTTGATCGCAAAGCCATCGCCATTGCCAAGCAAAATGCAATGCGCGCAGGTGTCGATCATGTGATTGAATTCAAATCAGAAAGTGTGGCCACAGTTCAGGCGCCTTGTGAAAAAGGTTTGATTGTTGTGAATCCTCCCTATGGAACTCGTATTGGGGATGAAGATAATTTGCGCGATGTTTATCGGGATATGGGATTTACTTTGAAGCATCGATTTCCTGGTTGGACAGCGTGGGTTCTTTCAGGAAATAAGGATTTGATTGCGGATATGAAGTTGAAAGCATCTCAACGTATACCAGTTTACAATAGTAATTTGGAGTGTCGCTTTCTTCGCTACGATATGTTTTGAAACAATGCGATGTTTTCTAAATTAATTTTTAGAAAAGAAGAGGAATAAAAAATAATCAGATCAAAAACCCTCGGGTATAAAGCCTTGAGGGTTTTTTTGTTTTTCACGATACATAATTTTCTCACTCCACATGTTTTTATTTTTGAAAAACAAGAGCTGGACCATGGTCCAGAAGGCCAGGCTAGACTTATAAGTCTTACAAATACTTAACGTAAAATCTTTTGACTCCAGGTTAATATTTCTTTGCAATGGAGAGGCGACATTAAACATGGAGGTTCGCTTCAATGAAAACAACAAGAGTCATGGCCTGTATGCTGGCACTAGGAATATGGATCCAGCCGGCTTTCGCAGGAAAAGTAGAAGATGTACAAGCAGCAATCAAAAAAGCATGCAGCAAAGATGTTGCAAATGCGGATGCCCTTCGTCTGGTGAAGGCATTGTATCTAAACTGTGTCCCTGGTCAAAAAGTGGATGCTGATGGATGTAATGTGGATTGTTTGAAAGAAAATACCGGTGCGGTCGTTGGACAGTAATTGGGTTTAAATTAATTTTAAGGAGATTTATTTTATGAAAAAGAAATTAATACTAGGGATGGCATTAGGACTTGCAGTCGCTGCCGCACCAGTTGCCCAAGCGATGACCTTGGAAGACCGTGTGGGTGAATTGGAAGCCAATCAATCATTGAACATTTTTAAATTCAGCGGCGCTTTGAGTTCTATGTATGATAGTATTTCTACATACAGAACAAAAGGTGTGTCTGTTTCTGAACTATCATCATATGGTGGCAATCCATCTACAGTTAGCACTTATGCACCTGTTGATGAATCTACTGGGGTTATGCGATTGAATGCACAATTAAATATTGATGCAGAGATTGCTCCAAAAATTAAATTTTATTCTCGCTATACAGTGACAAAATTATTTAATGAGTTTGTAACAAAAGATCCAAGTGAATCTGCTGCATACGAAGTAAACGATTCAGATGACTATGATAATAATCGTGTAACTTTAGAAAAAGCATATGCTGATATCGGTCTGGGAAATTCAGGAGTTACTTTTTCTTTTGGACGCTTGCCTACATCTGATGGAAGCCCTACACATCTTTGGCATGGTAAAGCACGTATGGGAACATATTCTCTCGTTGCTTATAACTCTGTTCTTGATGGGTATGCATTAAGTCATCGTTTGGACATATCTTCCGATCAAAGTTTCCGATCCATGGCAATTTATTCACCATTTTCTTATACAGATCGTCGTGGAATGTATCAGAAAAAGTACGTGACTGGATTGTATGGGAAAAATGCGCCTAACTTTTGGGATATGTATGCAGTACAGTTAGACTATACTCATAACAATCCAGGTTTTGCTCGTTATTTAAATGTTATTTTTCAACATTTAGGTACGAATAAAGGGATATACCCAAATCCAGCCGGCGATATTTCAACTCTTGAAGTGAAAGTAGCAATGGACTCTTTGAATATCGAATTAAACGATATTGCATCTACTGGTTTAGACTTTGTTGTTGGCTATTTATCAACACAAGTCGATTCTTCTGGTGATTTTATGGTTGCCGGAACAGGAAACACTCTTTATAGCGGATTCGGAACAAGCAATACCAATGAAGATTCCGTTAAAGGAACTTTGTTGATCGGAAGTCTTCGATATACTTTGCCAACTCGTTCCACATTTGTTGGTTATGAATACGTGAAAGGTTCAAAAGGTGTTTTTAAATCGACAGCTGCTGCTGAAGATTTAACTTCTTTCTATGCAACAGTTGGTACTGGTCAGCATTTATATGTGACACAAAAATATCAGGAAAATGTTGCTTTCACGTTGGGGCATCGTATTCAAAAGTGGGATTATACTGCTCTTGATCTCAATGAGCCATCTGAGACAGATAAAGAGATCAAAACAACATATATGAATGTTCGTGTAGATTTCTAATCTAGGTTTGAGCAATTAGAAAACAACCAAAACCCCAGGGTGCAAACTCTGGGGTTTTTTCTTTTTGCGAGTGTCATGAGCAATTTTCAGGAAAATTTTAGAGTTGTAGGAAAATTTAGAACACAGAACTGATGGGTAAAATGGCACTGCGGTCATTGAGAATTTGAATGTGTTTGCATGTGGTGGAAAGAAAAATGGATCGACTATTGTTGTAGCTGCGAAAAAATGAATTGGCGGCGGCCATATCTTGGCGGTTGGGTTGATCCTCTTGAATGAAAAGAAATGCTAGATGGCAGGATGGTAGGGAAAGGCAAAGAGGAATTCTGACTCCAGCTCTTGTCTTGTAGTGAAAGTATCTTGGGTTTTGCTCCAAACGGTAGGCCCATTGAGTACGAAGATGACGATACACGAAGCCTTCAATTTGAGTCAGTTCGGAAGTCTTTCCTTGAGATAAGAATCTGGATTCCGCCTGATCTTCAAAGAAATAACAAAAACCTCTCCTGTCTCCTTCGATAGGGATCAGTCGCAAAAGGAAAATGGATTCAAGGGAGTGTAATAATTTTTTTTGAGTTGATTCAGACAGTTTGGTGCTTTTTTCCAATTGAGAATATTTCAGGGGATTCCCTTCGTTTTTAGCTAGCTCACAAACGAAATCAAAAATTTGAGTGTAAGGAACAGTTGTTGGATAAATTAGGCGGATATCTCTGTCTAAAATCGTGCTTAACTGATCTAGAATTTTTCTTTCTCGTGTCACAGTATCTCGTATAAAGCAGACGCCGGGAAGTCCTCCGTGTTGTAAGTATTGGCTGAGTTCTTTTTGAAGTCTCTTATGTTGTTCATGTACCTGAGATTCGATTCTTGAAACCCAGTTTTCTAAATTTGAAAATTGATCAAGGCGAAAAAAAATATCATTCAGAGGTAAATGATGAAGTTCACCCAGAGTGAATGGTAGTAATTCAAGATTTGAAATTCGTCCCGTGAGAGATTCTCGAATGGCCTTTCTACTGGTGATTCGAACAGAGCCTGTCAGGATATATTGACCTGGGCGTTTATTTTTACGAACTGTCTCTTTCAAGGCTGGAAATAAAGAGGGAATAAGTTGGCATTCATCTAAGATTGTCAGTGGTTGTTTGTATTTTTCCAAAAAAATTTTAGCGCTTGTTTTTGCTTCCATCATGATGTCTTCATCATCCATGGAAAGATAGTGCTTTGAGAAGTTTTCCAGCAAGGTGGTTTTGCCAACTTGTCGATGCCCTAAGACGCCAATCAGCGGGCTGAGTGCGACAATTCTTTTAAGGCTTTCTAGGATAAAGCGCTGACGTAAATGAGGCATAGGATCTTCCTTTTGTATGAGCCATTTGTCAAATAAGCATAGTATGCCAAAAAGGCAAAGGCTTTGTCAAATAAGCATAGTATGCCAAAAAGGCAAAGATCCAGTTAGGCAGCTTTTTTCAGGCTGCCGTGGGTGGGTTTTTTCAGGCTGCCGTGGGTGGGTTTTTTTGAAGAGATGTCGGTGGTCTGGTTTGCAGATGTTTCAACTTTTTTGCGGCCTTTGGTGATGCCGCGAAGTCTGGAAACTGGTTGTAAAATTTTCTTTGCATGATCGCTCAGTTCTAAAGCGGAAATTTTTGTTTTTTGAGTCAGGGCTTCGTTGCGTTTATTGCTTTCATCCAGGGATTCCATGGCTTTGTGGATTTCGTTGGTGCCATGGGCCTGTTCTTGGCTGGCCATTTGGATATCTTGACTGAGTTCCATCGCTGATTTTGCCTGATGGGACATATGATTGAGTGTTTCGATACTTCGCTGAATTTCATCCTGACTTTTCAATAGCGAGGATTGAGATTGTTCTAGCACTCGGCCCACAGTTTCTTTGGTTTCACGTACAATTTCACTGACCAGAGTTGAACTGCGAGAAATAATTTGACTGATTTCCACAGAAGACTGTCCACTCATTTTGGCTAGATTTCCAATTTCTTCGGCAACAACAGAAAAGCCTTTTCCATGTTCACCTGCGCGAGCTGCTTCGACCGAGGCATTGAAAGAAAGAAGTTTCGTTTGAAAAACGATATCATTGATCAATTGAGTTTTGCTTTTGACTTCATCCATGACCTTATGAAGATCATCCAATTGCTTTGTATTTTTTTCGATGATGTGTTGAATGTTTTCATTCACTTTGACGAATTCATTCATTTTAGAATCTAAAGAAAGAATCGAGTCCTTACCTTGCTCAGAAAGTGCAGATGTTTGCTCTGAAGCTTTGCTGGAATTTTTTGCACTGTCGCTGGTTCTTCCTGTCATCTCTGTCAACTCAGTCACTGCCGATGCGACCTCTGTCACAGCAACACTTTGTTGGGAAGACGAGCTTGCTAGGTCATTGGAAACATCCGTCAGGAAAGATGCGGATTTTTCTAAGGTATTGGATTCCTCATCCAGAATTTCCACGGCCTCTTCGATGGGGCGAACAATGGTTTGAAGAGTATTCAAAACAAAAAGTAAAGAAACGCCGATCACAAACAGCATAGCGACAGCGATGCCCCAATAGATTTTTGTTTTATAGTCGCGAATTTTTGCTTGAATATCATCGATGTAAACTCCACTGCCTATGATCCATCCCCAGGGTTTGTACAATTTAACAAAGGATGTTTTGGGTTGAGGTAAATCGCTTCCCAGTTTTGGCCATGTGTAGTTGTGAAAACCACCCGCTTCAGATTGTTGAGCAATACGAACAAACTCAGGGAAAATAGCCTGACCGTTGGAATCTTTGATGCCGGTTCCATCTTTATCGTTCAGTTCGGGCTTTATGGGATGCATGACGATTTTTGCTTGCAAATCATTGATCCAAAAATATTCATTTCCTTGATAGCGAAGGGCTTCAATGGTTTTTTTGGCTTTGGATTGTGCTTCTTCCAAGCTTAATGTTTTTGCGTCCACTTGTTTTTGATAATAATCAAAAATATTGTACGCGGATTCAACAGCGATTTCGGTTGATTGTTGGCGATCCTTGGTGATCACTTCTTCCAATATAGGCATTGCGTAGGCAACAAGCAAAAGAACCATAGGAAGAACAGCAATCAAATTAAAGATATAAGTTTTACGAACCAAATATCGATTTTCTTTGAACAGTTCAAAAGTATTCACTTTTTTTACTCCATGCTAAGAATTCACAAATCGTCATCTTTATCGGCAATTTGTCTT
>CAZFSX010000112.1:0-8389 GCA_964522115.1 uncultured Pseudobdellovibrionaceae bacterium
TGGACTCAAAGAATTCACTTTGGGTGAGAAATTTATTGAAAATGTGATTGGTTACTTTCAACTTCCCTTAGGAATTGCGACGAATTTTAAAATTGATGGTAAAGATCATGTGATTCCTATGGCGGTGGAAGAAACCTCGATTGTGGCCGCAGCTTCAAAAACAGCAAAGTGGGTTCGTGAAAAAGGTTTCATTGTGACTGAAACCGTGGGCGAAAATATTTTAGGTCAAATTCAAATCAGTCAGGTTCGTCAGCCGATTTCTTTGATCACGGCTTACTTAAAAAATAAAAATACTTGGATACAACAATCGAACGAAGAAGTGGCGCAGGGACTGGTTCGTCGCGGAGGTGGTGTACGAGATTTGACTTTGCGTTGGATCGATCGTGATCAGGCTTGTCCTCGTTTAGAAATGAAAACTTCCGATGATCTTTTGCAGATCTTTTCCGTTCCTTCGCAAGAGTTGTTGGCTTCTTTTTCTTTTCAAGATCTATCTCAGTGTGAATCTCTGTTGAGAGATTTTTTTCAGCAGAATTTTTCTTCAACGACGTGGATGGCCGTTTTGCATGTTCATATGAATCCCTGCGAAGCCATGGGGGCGAACATCATCAATCAGGTTTGTGAGTTTTTAAAATCTCCTTTGGAGATGGAATCCTTGGAAACTGTGACCATGGGAATTTTATCCAACCTTGCTGATACAAAATTAACTCGGGCAACAGTGATTTTAGAAGATATTGAACCCGAATTGGCGGCAAAAATTGAAGAAGCTTCTTTGTTTGCAGAGATGGACCCTTACCGCGCAGCTACCAACAATAAGGGTGTTTTGAACGGCATTGATCCAATTTTGATTGCCACAGGAAATGACTGGCGTGCTGTTGAGGCTGGAATTCATGCCTATGCTTGCCGGAGTGGTCAGTACCGATCCATCACACGTTGGCGCAGAGATGGCATGGGCTTGGTGGGAGTTTTCGAAGCTCCATTGATTGTGGGAACTGTGGGTGGTGTGACAACATTGCATCCGACGGCCAGTATGTGTTTGAAGATGTTGGATGTTGAAAGCGCAAATCATTTGGCGCGTGTGATGGCTGCCGTTGGTCTTGTACAAAATTTAGGTGCTCTGAAAGCATTGACGACGGTGGGGATTATTGAAGGTCATATGAAACTTCATATTAAAAATCTAACCTTGGGTGCGGGTGCCGAGGAAAAAGAAATTCCTTATGTTCAAAAAAAATTAGAAGAAATTTTAGCGATTAAAAAAAGGATTTCTTTATCTCATGCCATCGAGGTTTTAAAAGAACTTCGTCATCAAAATCCTCCTCATTGATTTTGAGGGGCTTGTATGATGCTGACTTTCAAGGCTCCATCAAAATCCTTTCTTCTTGGTGAGTATTTAGCCACACAAGGTGGATTGGCTCAGGTAGCTGTTTTTGAACCCTGTTTTCAGTTGAAGGTTCTTTCCTGTGATCAAATGGATCATTTTCATGAAGATCCAAGGATCGAAGATATAAAAACATCCTTTGTCGCTGCAGAAAAACTTTTTCATCCGGCAAGTCCTGCGGGAAAATGGATCTCAGAAAATACAGAATTTTTTCAAAATTATCGGTTTCAGTTTTTGGATCCCCATCAAGGACGTGGGGGCTTTGGGGCATCGACAGCCCAGTATTTGTTGATCCGTCAGTTTCAAGAAAGCATCAAGCAGGGGAGAATAAAAGCAGAAGCTGAAAACTCCATTGTGAAAAATTCCAGCTGGATTCAGGAATCGCTGAGTGTGGAACAGCTTCATCGCATTTGGAAAGACTATCGTCGTTTGGCTTGGTCAGGAAAGGGAGCTATTCCCTCGGGAGCTGATCTTGTGGCGCAGTCCCGCGAACACATTTGCTTTTTCCGAGGAGAAGATTTTTTTCAGCAATCTTTATCCTGGCCATTTCCAGATTTGGTTCTTTCTTTTTTTGCGACGGGGATCAAGTTGGCGACACATGAGCACTTAGGGTCTTTGCACACATTGAATGTGGATTTGTTAAAAAAGATTTCAGAAAATAGTTATCAAGCCATTGTTGAAAAAAATGCACCAGCATGGATTCAGTCTGTTCAAGATTACCGTCGGGCTCTTCTTCAACAAGGCTTAGAGGCTCACACCACCACGGCTTTATTAGAAAATCTTCCACCCCGTGTTTTGGCAGCCAAGGGATGTGGAGCTATGGGTGTTGACATTTTATTGATTGTCGCCAAAGTTGCAGATCAAGAATCTGTAAGAACTCATTTTGAAAATTTAGGCCTAAGATGGATTCAGGATTCTCAGAATTTATACACAGCCACGACAAGGGGGACATGATGACATCCAGTTTTGTTTTTGGTGCTGGGAATCTTGAAGTTTCCATGCCTTCAAATATTGCTTTGATCAAATACATGGGAAAAACTCAGGTTCAAGGGAATCTTCCCACAAATGCCTCGATGTCCTATACTTTAGAAAATCTTCGTACTTTTGTTTTGTTAGAGGAAAGTGATCAAGATCAGTGGAGCCCTTTGGTTCGCGATGATCTGTATCCGTTGGAATTATCTGACAAAGGGAAGCAACGTTTTTTGTCACATTTGCAGATGTTAAAAAAGACCTGGAACATTCAAAAAAATTTTCATGTTCGCAGCGCAAATAATTTTGAGTCCGATGCGGGTTTAGCCAGTTCCGCATCTAGCTTTGCCGCTTTGACGATGGCTGTTTATCAATGGGCTGCCAAATATCATGGAGTGGATTTGCATTTGCAGCAGATTGCAGATTATAGCCGTCAAGGGTCGGGTTCCAGCTGTCGTTCCTTTTATTCGGGATGGGTGTTGTGGGATCAGCAGGGAATTCATCACTTAGATTTTCCCTTGAAAGATTTGGGGCACCATTGTTTGGTTTTGGATGCTGGAAAAAAAGAAGTTAGCTCCAGTCAGGCCCATGTTCGAGTTGTGGAAAGTTTGTTGTTTCAAGGTCGTCCTGAACGTGCACAACGTCGATATCAGGATTTATGTGCCAGTTTAAAGAATGCAGATTGGAAAAAATCAATGCAGATCACTTGGGCAGAGTTTTGGGATATGCATGCCTTGTTTGAAACATGTCCTGAACCCTTCGGTTATATGAATGGTCAAAGCCAAAAGGCACTGCAAATTTTGCGACAGATGTGGTTGGATGAAAATGACGGTCCGTTGATCACCATGGATGCGGGTCCAAATATTCATTTGTTGTTTCGTAAGGATCAGGCCTCTTTGCAGCAACGTTGGGTTTCAGAATTGAAAAAGGAAGTTTCAAGATGAGTTCATTTCATACATCTGTTCCTGGAAAGTGGATCTTGGCGGGAGAGCACTCTGTTTTACGTGGATGTCCTGCCTTGGTGTTTCCTCTGTCATCTCGTCGATTAGAACTTAGTTATCAGCAGGGCAAAGAAGACGTTCTGGATTTGCAACTTCAGGGTGAGCACGGGGGTGAACTTCGTTTGCTTTTTTGGGGTGTTTTAGAACGAGCCTGTGAGCTGAAAAAAATTCGTCGTGCTCAGTTAAAAGGTCAAGTTATCTTAAAAAGCTCCATTCCTGTTGGTGCGGGTCTTGGTGCTTCTGCAGCCCTGTGTGTGGCTGTTGTTCAGTGGTTATCTTGGATGAAACTAGTGAAGTCCGAAGAACAGCAAGATTTTGCGCGCGAGTTGGAAAATCTTTTTCACGGTGAAAGCAGTGGGGTTGATATTGCTGTCGCTTTATCTGGTCAGGCCTTGCATTTTGAACGCCAGGGGGACCGCCATACTTTGCAACCTTCTTGGCAGCCGAAATGGTATGTTTCCTATTCGGGAAAGCGGGGAGTGACTTTAGAGTGTGTGAAAAAGGTCAAAGCTCTTTTTGAGAAAAATGCCAGTTTGGCGGCTCAGTTAGATCAAAGTATGAAAGAAGCCGTTCTTAAATCCGAGCAGGCTTTGTCTTTGCCGCAAGATCAGGGGTTTTCCATCCTTTGTGAAGCCATTCAAAAAGCGGCCTATTGCTTTGAAGCATGGGGTTTAGTTGAAGGAGCTCCTAGTCAGCATATTTCCATGTTGAAACAGGCGGGAGCCAGCGCCGTGAAGCCCACAGGATCTGGAGATGGAGGCTATGTCCTCAGTTTATGGAAAGAAGAACCACCTATCGAATTGCAAAAGACCTTGATTCCTTGTTAGTGGCCATCAAGGCGGAGTCGATCGACGCTGGGTTGGGCCTCGACGTTCTGAAAAATGAATGTCACCCGCTTGGTATTGAGAAATGCTTCCATCTGCTTTGTAGATATCTTTGTTCAATTGATCAATACTTTCTTGAAGAATAGCATTGAGTTTTTGTCTTTCCCCTGGTTTGAGTTCAACTTTGGAGTTTCCAAAAATCACATCAATAGTACCTTGATGTTGAACAGTGGTTTTCATATCAATGGAAATTCCAAGTTGCTGGAGTCGTTTGTATTCAAGGACTTTTTCCATGCGCTGACGGATGATTTTTTCTAAAGATTCCCCCTGAGTTGCCTAGGAAGTTCGTACTTCTATATTTTTAACTTCTTGAGGTATAAAAGAGATGCGAAGAGAGGATGGCTTGTCTAAATTCTTATGAACTTCCCTTAAGTAGGCTAATTTTTTTTCCATAGGAACTTCTTTTTTGAAAATTAAAACGCAATCGTCACCGCTGCAAATCATACGAGCATCACCTTTAAAAATTTCCTTTGCTGCGAGCTTCATACTTCGAGTCACTGCATTTAATTTTTCTGTGACAAGACTTTCTCCCTTTCGGATACGTTGAAACATGGGTTGGAAATTGGTGTTCTGTTTCGAGAAATCAATATGCTTCATCGAAGCCTGAAGATCTTTTGCCAATTGTTCAAGATTAGCAGCACCTAGTGCTGCAACATCAGCTGTATGCCCACCAAGATCCGCAGTATCCAGACTTGCCAAATTTCGATCTACTTTGATCAAAGCTGGTGCATTTTCATCGACCAATTTGGAATAATCCAGTAACTTGCGTGCAAAATTATTTTTTTCATCGGTGGATAATTTCCATTTTCTCATTTCTGGAAATCGATATTCTAAGGTGGAAAGAACATGATCAAGGACCTCTTGTTCCTTGATGGCAAAATCTGCAGCACCCACTGGTGGAAGTTTCCCTTCATTTTTTCTCATCACTTCAAGCACCGTTCCCGTTGGAACTTTTGCTCCATTCGTGCCTTTGGAAACAAAGCCAATTTCTTCTGCTTGTTTCAGTAGTCGATTTTTTCCAAGAAAAGATTGGACTTCCGATCGCAAGGAATCCGCAAACTGAAGGTTTGTTTTTATTTTGTCTTGAGCATTAAATTCGGATGAACGGAAATCAACCATTTTGGGGATTGTCGCAAGTTCTTCCGCATCGGAAGTGCGTTCGTGATGAACATCGCGTGCCAATCGAGCGGCGCGAGATGCTTCATCTGTATTTTCACCGCTGCCTGCCAGATAGGCTCTTTGAATTTTTTCGATATCTTCATCCCTAAGGAGTTTTTTATTTCGAAGTTCTGACAGAAACTCCAATGTGCTTTCTTGATAGATTTTCCCGATCTCAGCAACTAATTCTTGGTGATCTCCATTTTTCAGGGCCACATGAAAGGCCTTCCAATCGGAATAAAAGAAAGGCTCTAATTTTTTTGTTGGATTTTGACCATTGTAATCTGCGATAAATCTTTCAATTTTATCTCGTAACAGCTGATTGTACCGATTATTCAGAGCTGTCGGGAAAGCTTTATCCTTAAAGAAATCATTCAAATGTTTCAAAATAGCATTTTCAAATACAAAGGTACTTGTTTTGTTTTGTGGATTTTTGACAAGTTCATCATAGGCCACTCTTTCTTTTCTGACGGTAGCATCTTTTTGATATTTTTTGACGTACTCTTGGCGTTCTTTGGTTAAGGAAGATGCCTTTAATTCAGGAGATCCATCATCCAATCGATGACGACGCTCACCGTTTTGGGATTTGTCTTGAGGCTTCTTCGATGTGTTTTTGTATTCTAAATTTTCATTGGCTTTTCGATAGTTGAGTGGGGGTGTTTTTTCGCCCGTCGCAACTTCTGTTGTCGCTTTTTCTTTTGAAAGATTCAATTGTCTGCTTGCAAAACCTGTATTGATTTCCGCTGCGGGAGCTACTTTTTCTGATGAAAGTACTTTTTCAATTTCAACGACTTTTTCTACTCGTTCTGCTTGAGTAACAGCCGCAGCCTTGGTCCATCGTGCAATTTTGGTCCCGGCTCCATAAATCATCAATGGATCGATCACGGAAAAAATGGCGTAACAGATCATTTCTCGACGACCATCTGTATTCAAACACTGATATTTTTGCTGCTGATTTTGAATGATTTTTCCAATCATATCTACAATACCAGTGCGGGGTTCAACCAGTTCTTGGCGTGCTAAGAGAGAAAGTTCAGCAAGATCTCGGCTAGCGCTTTGCAATTGGGATTGGAAGTAATTGCACTTGAAAGTTTTTGATATTTGGTTGCTGCCTCCATCGAAGGGGCCAGGTTGATATTCGAAGCAGGTATAATTTTTTTCAGGATGTTCTTTGGTAAATTTTTCCCAGGATTGAAGTTTTTCTAAAAAACTTCTGATCAATGGATTGAAAATTTTTCGACCAGACAATGCATAAAAAGGCTGAAGAAGACCTTGTTTTAATTCCTCGATACTTTGCGTGTAAATTTGGGGATTGCGTTGCAGGGCTGCTCGTCTTTGATTGGTTTCTTTGAGCAGGGCTGGGGCATTGGAAAAGACAAACTTCAGTCCATCGATGGTTGGATCCAGCATTTGACTCAGGCAATCTTTCAAGTAAGTCTCTGTGCTGGTCTGACTTTCTATGCATAGATTGTAGGTGTCGCACTTGCGCGATTGGCTCAGAAGCTTTTTTTGCGAATCGATTTCCTCTTTCAGCAGTTCCTTATTTTTATCTGATTTTGGATTTTTTATTTCAGTTTCAAGATCAGCGATTTTCTTTTGAATCCCCGAAAAAAATCCTCGACAATCCTTCGATGAAAATTCTGTTTCGCAGGTCCACGATCTTTGTTGTAAATCTGCAGGCGTCGATCTTTCGCAGGATGTTTTGTATTTGTCACAGGATTTGGGATCAAGCAGCTCGGATCCTATCGCATGTGCGGAATGGGAGTTAAAAATCACACCGAGTGTGACAGACATCCATAGAATGTTTTTGAGTCCCAAGCTTTTAAAATACATCCGTCCAACTCCATCCTATGTTTCGGTTTTTTTTCTGTTTTTCTGAATCTGAATTGATTTTTCATTCTTCTTTTCTGGACTGGACCTAAGCTTTGTTTTTTGACAGGATATGTTCTGATCAGGAGATCGAAATGATGCAACCAATTCTTATTCAGGGATATCAGGGAAGTTTTCACCATTTGGCAGCTCAACGTTGGTCGGGGAAAAAGGTTCAAATCCAAGCCTGTGCTAGTTTTCGTGAGTTGGTGCATCAGTTAGAAAATCAAAAACAATTTAAGTATGGAATCATGGCCATCGAAAACTCGATTGCGGGAAGTATTTTGCCGAACTATGGGCTTTTAGAAAAATCAAAATTGCAAATCGTGGGTGAAATCTATTTTCCCATTAAGCAAAATCTTTTGGCTTTACCTGGGCAAACAATGAAGGACATACAAGAAATCCACTCCCATCCCATGGCATTGCTTCAGTGTGAAAAATTTTTGGAAAAATATCCTGACATCAAATTGGTGGAGTCTGCGGATACGGCCCTGAGTGCTCAACAGATTTCTCAGCAAAAGATTTTAGGACGTGCTGCCATTGCTCCCCATTTGTGCGCCGAACTTTTTGGTTTGCAAGTCTTGGCGGCAAATATTCATACGGATAAAAAAAATTATACTCGTTTTTTAGTTCTTCAAAGAGAAGGTGAATTTCATGTGGATCCAGCAAGTAATAAAGCCAGTTTGTACTTTGAAGCCAAACATCAGGTTGGAAGTTTAGCAAAAATTTTGACTTATCTTTCTTCGAATAAAATCAATCTGAGTAAATTACAATCTTTCCCAATTCTAGGGCATCAGTGGCATTATTACTTTCACGCAGATCTGGAGTTCAAAGACATGAAGACCTTTCAGAAGGTCTTCATGGGATTATCAAAGAGGGTGCAGTCCGTTCATTTGCTGGGAGTTTATCCCCAAGGGCACAAGTCCTAATTAGAAGCAGAATCCAATAGCCTCAGAGGCAAGAGTTTCTGCAGACATTCCTTGGCCAGATCGGCTGGCAAAGGGATGAAGATTTGCAAACTCAGGCCAAGATACTGGCATCATTTCGGTGGTTGCATTGAGTTTCATAGTACAAGAACCAAGCGGAATCATCGAGTGAGCAAGTGAAAGATCTTTGGATTGAAGTTTGGTCAT
>CAZFSX010000113.1:0-8331 GCA_964522115.1 uncultured Pseudobdellovibrionaceae bacterium
GTAAGAGATTAAAGCAAATTATTTTCAATCTGTACTCTGCACACCGAGTTTCTGAAGAGGAATATCAGGGGGCGCTGGCGGCGATGCCTGTTTTTTTAGGATCGGGCCCGGGAACGGCGGGCAATTCAGCTTCTTCGAAAGACGATCAAGATCCAGAGGAGGATGACGACAGCTCCTTCAATCCCCTGAACTGGCTTCGATCCGACGAAGATTCTTCAGGTGATGAGATAACTCATTGACCAGCTTGAAGAATCAAAAGTACGAGTCTAAGAGGAAGTCTTAAGAAATGACTGCGACCACGCGATAACTTTTTCACCTAAAGTTAAAAGAATCTCCACATCTGACTTTTGTATTTCTTCGACGCCTTCCTCGTATCTTCGAATGGAGGCATATTGAGAAAGAGATCCATAGCGATGGTGTTCTGGAGGTTTGTTTGCATCATCCAATTGATTCAACAGTTGCTCCAGGTCATGAGTGAGGAGCACTTCCTTTCCTTGGAAGCAAAGAACAGCTTTGATGCATTTTTCAATCGATTGTTCTATGTGGTAAATGATATTCTCAGGGCGCCCCTTATTGATTTCAAACAATCCTTTTGCGGACTCCAAGTCTCCAATGGCAATACGTAACAACTCGAAAGAGTATTCTTTTTTAAATTTCTGTTTATAGGGACTCATCATAAAGACTCCATTGGGGATATAAAGACTTTCCTTCGCGATGGATGACAAAGCAAACTCCACCGATTGTTTTTTTCTTATCGAAAACTGATTTTTGAAACACAAGTAGATCCATGGGCCAAAATGAGGGAGGCTTGTTAAGATAGAACTTATCCAAAAAGTCCATGGTCTTAACTTCGTCAGGAATAATCACAGCTAAATCGATATCAGAAGTCGTATAAAAATCATCACGCAGAAAGGATCCAAAGAGATATATTTGGCAATCTTTTTGAATTTCTGAAATTCTTTGGATGATCGACTTGATGTCTTCTTCAATGCGAAGAAGATCCTGCTTATCTACCTTGGATTTCATTGTTTTTGCTAGGATCATCTTTTCACACTACAGTTTGAGTCAGTTTAGGTCAATTCAGGCAGTGGTTGATCAAGGCAAAAAAAAAGAGCCGCTTGCGCAGGCTCTGAATACTCCCCCCGAGTATAGATCAAAATATAAAATTGAAATTGTTCGAATGGCCTTACTGAAGTCCCATGGAATTAACTTCTTGGAACAAAATCACTGGTGGTTGGCTGCCATAGCGACCCTCAGCGTAGCGTCCTTCATCAGAATACTCATTACGAGAAGAACCAATGAAAGAAGTGATGCTATCCCCATCCCCGCGACCTGTATCATTGTATGCAGGTCCCTCGTAACTAGAAATTCCATTGTCTCTTCTTGGAGAACGTTGGGTTGGTACATAGGGAGCATACAAATCAGGCCCATCCCATTGTTTGCCTGGGCGTTGTCCACCGCCATCAGGAGAACTTGTTCCACCCACCGCGGAAGGAATTTCACCCCTGCGACCAGCGGCCATCTGCCAAGTATTCCCGAAAGACTCTCCCTCGGTCATATCTGTGACGAACACGCGACTTTGAGATTTCTGTGGAGCCTTTTGAGTTGGTTGAGGATTTTGAGACGGAGGCGGAGGCGCAGGCATATGCAAAGGAACTTGTGCCGGTTGTCGCTGGCGTTCCTCTTGGCGGATGCGGATATTGCTTGCCTGAACAGCTGCTGGATCCACAGGCTGTGGAACGGGAGTGCGATCCTGACGAACGCGGATATTTGATGCTTCCACCTTCACAACTTCACCATTGGGCATGCGCACGAAGGCTTGGCCAGGCTGGGCCTCCATAAGAAGAGCCATATTTGGATCCACGGCAACGCCAGCTTCAGCACGCTGAACGGGAATAACAACAACCTTCGAATGATGCTTTGAAAAAACAGCTCCGCATGATTGTTCTGCACTTTCCGCAGAAACGCTAGCAGCAAGGATTGCAACGATCGCAGTTAAAATAACCATCGTGTAATCGAGAGAATTTTTTTTCATCACACACCACCTTTTTGGAAGTGAGGATGATGTAGCACGCAGGGTGGCAGATTTTAAGTCAATTAAAAAAATACGCTGTATAAGGAAAACTTATAGCTCATTGGGAAGCATTTAGCGCATCAACTGGCGTGAAAATCTGGCCACAGCCACATTAGTTGTCAGCATCGCAAAGATAAGAAGAGTAAGAAGGTGCAGGCCATCCCAAGGGGCTAAAGTGCCAAAACTTAAATGACGAACAAGATTCACAGCATGTGTCAGTGGTAATGCATAGATAAAGATTTTAAAAAAGATCGACAGAGGTTCAATGGGAAAATACACACCACAAAAAAGGGACATAGGCACAATCAACCCCGAGGTGGGATAAATCACATCATCATAGGATCGAACAAGGGTGATCATGATTGTCCCTAAGCTTGCAAAAAACCAGCACAGAATAAAGACCACAACTAAGGATGGGAACAGGCTTGCATTGATCAGACCTAACAGAAGACCAAAGACGCCAAGAGCCGCTGCTGAAAGAGTGCCCTTGGTTGCAGACCAAAGGATTTCCCCAAGGGCAATATCTTCTGCGGCCAAGGGAGCGTGCAACATTGTGATGTAGATATTTTGAAAGCGCAGTTTTCCAAGGTTGGCATAGGTGGCTTCAAAAAAAGAAACAAACATGGCTGTGCTGCATAGAAGGCCAGGGAAAAAAAAGTCACTGTAAGGGCGACCATCGATATCTTTGACATAAGATCCAAGGCCAAATCCTAATGAGGCTAAGACGATTGTAGGCTCTAAAGCGATCCAAAAAAAGGAAACCATCCAACGTTTTTTAAAGTAGAAAAAATTGCGGTACCAGACGCGCAATAAATCTCGTGACCACATGGGAAAGTGAAACAGAGATGATTGAATGATCCATTCTTTGATCCAAGTATTCATACGCCCTCGCGAAGTTCGTGCCCAGCTAGTTTCAGAAAGACATCATTCAATGTCGGCGTTCGCACCGTGATGCGCGGACTTGCAATGGCCTCTAAAACCATCGAGGAAGTTTGATCTGCTTGCAAGTACACACAAACGACATTGGATATAACTTGAAAAGTCAGCTTGCGTTCTTTCAGTCGCCCTAAATAATAATTCAAATCCATGGGCTCAGTTTCAAATTCGACAACTTCACGACCAATATGAGTTTGAATCAATTCTTTTGGGGAACCCAAGGCTAAAATGCGGCCCTGATCCATGATCGCAACGCGATCACAAAGTTGTTGGGCTTCTTCCATGTAGTGAGTCGAAATAACGATGGTGCTCATCTCTGATCTTAATTTTTTAAGCAGATCCCAAATCAGCAGACGAGCCTGTGGATCAAGACCCGTGGTGGGCTCATCTAAGATCATTAATTCAGGTCGGTGGATCATGCCTCGTGCGATGGCCAAGCGTCGCTTCATGCCTCCGCTGAGTTCTGAAACTTCACGGTCCGCATATTCTTCCAGGCGTACCAGTCGAAGAAGATCCAAGGTTCTTTGATTCAATGATTTTTTGTCATACCCATAATAGTGGCCATAGATGGAAATATTTTCCTGAACATTCAGATCAAAATCCAAACCATCTTCTTGAGGAACAACTCCAAGGCGTTTTTTAATTTCTTTGGGGTGAGAGCGGGCATTCAGGCCCAGAATAAACATCTCTCCGTCAGTGACCGGAGAGATGCAATTGATCATTTTCATCAGAGTCGACTTGCCGGCCCCATTGGGGCCCAGCAGTCCAAAACATTCTCCTTGAAATACTTGCAGATTCAAGGAGCGGATGACAGCCTTGTCGTCGTACCTTTTGATGATTCCCTTCATCTCAATGGCAGTTTTATGCATTCGTCCTCTTCCGTTTATGCGGATCGAGTTGACGACAGCGTAAACGGATGTGGTTCGGAGTCACTTCGATCAACTCTTCATCGTTGATCCATTCCATCGCTTGTTCCAAAGTCATCAATTTGACTGGAACCAAGCGGATGGCTTCGTCACTACCGCTGGCACGTACGTTGGTTAATTTCTTTTCACGGCAAACATTGACCTCAAGGTCATTTTCTTTTGCGTTTTCACCAACAACCATACCTGTATACACAGCCGTTCCTGGAGTGATAAACATGCGACCACGCTCTTGCAAATTCCATAAAGCATAAGCCGTTGCTTCACCCTGGCGGTCAGAAATCATCGATCCATTAATGCGAGAATAGATTTCGCCTCGGAATTCATCATAACCGTCATACTGAGTATTCAAAAGTCCAGTTCCGCGTGTATCTGTTAAAAATTCAGATCTGTATCCAATCAAACCTCGTGATGGAATACGGAATTCAAGACGAGTACGACCAGAACCTTTTTGAACCATGTTTGTCATGATCCCTTTACGTTGACCCAACTTTTCGGTCACAGCTCCAACGAATTGATCTTCGATATCGATGATGGCAATTTCATGGGGTTCTAACTTCACGCCATTTTCTTCTTTGAAGATAACCTGAGGTTTAGAAACGCAAAGCTCAAAACCTTCACGGCGCATTTGTTCAATCAAGACAGCCAACTGCAATTCACCACGACCAATCACTTTGAAAGAATCCGTGCTGTTTGTTTTTTCCATACGGATGGCAACGTTATGAAGCAATTCACGCTCAAGACGCTCAAGGATTTTACGGCTTGTTACTTGTTTTCCATCTTTACCTGCAAATGGACCATCGTTGACAGAAAAAATCATTCCAACAGTTGGTTCTTCCACACGCAAACGTGGTAATGGACGAGGTTCCAACACTGAAGTCACAGTATCACCAATCGAGAAGTCATCAAGACCCGCAATGATGGCGATGTCTCCTGCACCAATTTCTTGAACCTGAATCTTATTGTTCACATGGTATTGGAAGAGGGCAGAAACTTTCAGTTTTTTTGTTACACCTTTATCCATGCACAAAAGAACTTCATCATTCACTTTCAAAGAACCAGAGCGAACTCGACCAATGGCCAGACGTCCAACGTAGTCATTGTAGTCAATATTGGAAATCATCACTTGCAAAGGTGCATTCACTTCCACTTTTGGAGGAGGAACTAAGTTGATGATTTTTTCATACAAGACTTCCAAATTGCTTGTGCGCACATTGGGATCCAATGTCGCCATACCTTCACGGGCAATAGCGTAAACTGTTTCGAAATCTGTTTGTTCTTCTGTTGCATCTAGATCGATGAAAAGATCAAAGATTTCATTGTGAACTTCTTGGATACGAGAATCTGGACGATCAATCTTATTGATACAAACCATGACTTTCAAATTTTGTTCCAAAGCTTTTTTCAAAACGAAACGAGTTTGAGGCAATGGTCCTTCACTGGCATCCACAAGCAAAATAGCACCGTCGACCATGTTCAAGATACGTTCAACCTCTCCGCCGAAGTCACTATGTCCGGGAGTATCAACGATATTGATTTTGATATCTTTGTAAACGAAGGACGCATTTTTTGCTGCAATGGTGATTCCACGTTCTTTTTCAAGATCCATGGAGTCCATCAAACGCTCTTCAACGTGTTGGTTGTCGCGGAATGTTCCCGCTTGTTTGATCAAATGGTCAACCAGGGTCGTTTTCCCATGATCGACGTGCGCGATGATCGCGATGTTTCGTATATTCTTTGGATCCACCATTAGCCGTGTCCTCCCATTAAAAATGGTTCATGACTTGTATCTTGCTGTTGCACAAGTCGTAGGTTCTTAAAAAAATCAGTCGCCAAAGATAAAATCTCGGCGACTGTTTGTGTCTGAAATAGTTGTTTTCTAAAATTTGCCGAGCCAGGATACCCTGTTGAAAACCAAGCTGCAAACTTTCGTAGCTGAATTTTTAAAATCGTTTCGTCACAGTGAGCCTGAAGCTGGGTTGCCAGGTCCATATACAGTTCAAAATAATCCCGTTCGATCAAGGACCTATGCCCCGTATTCAATAATGAAAGAGCATCGGCAAAGATCCATGGGTTTTTCAGAGCGCCGCGGCCGATCATAATTCCATCGCATCCTGACTGGTGCAATCGCTCCACAGCCTGTTCGGCGGTTAAAACATCTCCATTCCCTAAAATTGGGATTTGGGCCTTGGATTTGACTTCGGCGATAAAATCCCAATCTGCAAGCCCCGTATAGCTCTGAGCTCGCGTTCGGCCATGGATTGCAACCCATGAAATTCCTTCGTTCGCGGCAATATGAACGACCTCGTGAGCATTTCTGGAGTTGGCATCCCAACCCGTTCGGATTTTGATCGTCACAGGTATATCAACGGCTTTTTTAACCGTCGACAGAACTTGAGTTAATTGAGGCAGATCTTTCAACATGGCTGAGCCTGCCCCCTTTTTCACAACTTTAGGGACGGGGCAACCGAAATTCAAATCCACAAAATCAGCCCCTTTTTCTTGAACCACGCGAGCTGCGCGTGCCAATATTTCAGGATCCTCTCCAAAGAGCTGAATTCCAACAGGTCTTTGATCTTCGCTAAAGCTCATTAAATCCAAAGTCTTTTGACTTTGATATTCCAAACCAGTTGCCGAAACCAATTCGGTCACGACAAGGCTGCTTCCATGCCGGCGCATGAAGCTTCGAAAAGGATGGTCCGTAATCCCTGCCATGGGCGCAAGGACAAAGGGGTTTTTCTTGAGCGTTTCAATGAGATTCATAAGTGTAGGGGGGTTGTAGCAAATTGAAATGCTTTTGGCTACTTTTTAAAAAAATCCCCATGATTCTCAAAATGGCTCTTCAGTTTTAACTGGACCTTCCGAAGAGTTCATCATGGGATGGAAACTTTTACCTATCAGCTTAATTACTACGGCGGTTGTTGGTTGTACCAACGTCGTGCCTGAGATCAAAGTCCTCAGCGCTCAATTGGATGCGCCGGTGATTTCTAATAACTATATTTTAGATAGCTCGATCCAAAGCTTCCCGATCAGCGGTTCATGTGATCTGCGGTTGACGGATTTAGAAATCAGTTTGGATCAGCAGGCCAGTTGGCAGAATCTGTCTGCCGTGGCTGTGAATCCAAAAGTGCTTTGCTCGACACAAAAGACATTTCGCTTTGATTTAAATTTGTCAGCATATCAGCTCCGAAATGCAGAGATTCAAGGGAGTTCTTCTTCCTCTCAGGCTTACACAGTTTATATAAGGGGCCGAGGAGCTTTGGGAATCACAAGATCTGCGTCTTTCACACTTGAAATTAATCCGAAGTTGTATCGACCTCAGCAGATGGTGGCTGGAAGCACGGGTGAGTCAGGATTTTTGTCTTCAGCACATAGAAGGCTGCGAGGGCATATTGTAGATAATGAAACAAAAGAGAGTCAGAGTTTAAACTATCGTCTTCGTGGCACAGCTACTGTGAAGTTTGTTGAATAATGTGAGGGGAAGGGACGTACTATGAAAAGCCCAATCATATTGAGTCTAGGAATTCTATTCGGTCTAACTTCTTCAGCCATGGCAGCAGGAGAATTTGTCTATGAAGGAGTCCTGACTGATGCCAATGATCAAGCAATAACGTCGCAATCCGCGGTACAGGTGAATATATATAATGACAGTGCTACTTGTTTGTTGAGTATGCATGCGATGCAAGTGACCCCTGATGGGAAGGGATATTTCACTGTCGTCATCAGTGATTTAAATAAAATAAATGGCGGTAATGTCAATGTCTCGAGTGTTTCAGATATTTTCAAATCATCATTGGGCGGTTGTAGTAGCAGTTCAGACATTCGAAAATTAGAACTTGTTGTGAATGGTGAAACACTTTCGCCGAAAATCAGTTTGCGTCCTGTTCCTGCCGCTTATAAAGCTCAGAAAGTTGGAGATATCGACGCTAGCAGTGTTTTATTTGTTGGTGGCCAAAGTTCAGGAACATCTTTAACTTCGAATGATTTGTCAGTGATCCGAAATTTGATTACCAATGTTTCGAAAATTGTCAGTTCGGATGGAACGGTTGGAACGTCTGTCATCGCAGCGAATACAAGCTACGTGACGACAAGTGCATTGAGTACGACTTTGGGTGGCTATGTCACAAACTCTTCATTGAGTACGACTTTGGGTGGCTATGTTCAGTCAAGTGCTTTGAGCAGCTATGCGACGACAGCGTCCTTGGGTTCCTATTTGACAACAGCAACGGCTAGCACCACCTACGCCAAACAAACAGATGTGGTTTCAAGTTTAGCATCTTCTTCTGCTGCTCTTGGTGTCAGTGGTTCTACAGGGGCCGTGACATTGAGTTTTGATCCGAATCAACTTGCGGATGGCGCGATTCCTGCTTCGAAGGTTGCTGGCGGTGCGGTGGACGG
>CAZFSX010000114.1:0-784 GCA_964522115.1 uncultured Pseudobdellovibrionaceae bacterium
GCATCATTCAATTCGATCCACCCATTCACCTGGACTCAAAAACAACGACAGCCACTTATCTCTTTCATCAAGAAATGGAAGCCCGTCAACAAGCACGAGTACAAGCAAGAACAGAAGCACAGAAAATCACCAACACAGAAATGCCTGCCGAAGAAAAATCTTCTTCTGTTCCCACACAGACCGAACTCAATCATCAAGGAAGGCCTTCGAATACCAAGGCAGGATTGATCTCTCGCATGAAGGCTTGGTTTGAAAGATTTCGCTGATCCAAAGCCCTGCTTTTCTTCTATCAACAAGCGTTCCAAGAAAAAATGAATGGAACACTTTTCACAGTTCTGAATTCATGGATCGATGAAAAAAGTCGATAAACAATGTCTGAACAGGTAGACTCTGCCTACCACATAGGAGCACATATGTTGAAGTTAAGAATTGTTTTTCAAAGCCTTGTACTTTTGATGTTCTGCGGATTTTTATCTGCCTGTTTTCGACATTCCTATCCGTCTGCTGCAACGGTTCCTGCTCCGGCACCTGAACCCATCCAAGACCCCAGCAAAAACAAAGACATTCCACCGGTTATTTCCACATGTGATAAACTTAAAAACTACCTTCTTCCACTTCCAAGAAGAGTGGAGGTTCTTCCTGAACAAACTGTGGAACGACACTTCCAACAAGTACGACGGATCAACTGCAAAGGAATCACCACTTCGGATCAAATAGAAACTGTGAAACCTCCCCATTTAACTTTAGATCTTTACAGTCGCACCGAAATCGGTTTTCACTCTGC